>WLCR01000001.1 GCA_009705235.1 Actinomycetota bacterium
GCCAGTCACTGCTAAATCAGCACGTGATTACAGCCGTGTGATGTTTGCTGGCGCACACGATGAAAGTCCTGATCGTCAAGGTCGCGTAACAATTCCACAATCACTTCGCACATATGCAGGATTAGAAAAAGAGTGCGTTGTTATTGGTGCAAATACTCGCGTAGAAATTTGGGACGCAACTGCATGGAATGAATATTTAACAGATCGTGAAAAGAGCTTTGCGGATGTTTCCGAGGAGGTCTTTCCAGGTTTGTTCTAACTCTCATTTGTGGCCACTGCCGACCCTTCGAACGTAGCGGCGCCCCTTCCCCGGTGCCGTTGCTAAACAAAGATCCGTCGGCCGGCAGTGACCAGAGCTGAGAGCTAGTAGTTAGTTCTATCAATACACGAAAGGGGGAAGAGATGACTAGTACGACAGAACATGTATCTGTGATGCGCGATCGTTGCGTCGATCTTTTGTCCCCTGCAATTGCTGCCGCTACTAATCCAGTTGTTGTTGATGCAACATTAGGTCTTGGCGGTCACACAGAAGCTTTGCTCCAAAAGTTTCCACATCTAACTGTTATTGGCATTGATCGCGATCTTGATGCAATTTCTAAAGCAACTGCTCGTCTTGCTCCGTATGCAGATCGCTTAAAGACTGCACATTCAACCTTTGATGGCATTGCAGAAATTGTTGCAAGTTTTGGATATAAGCACATTGATGGCGCGTTATTTGATCTGGGTGTTTCTTCGATGCAACTTGATCAACCTGAACGTGGTTTTTCTTATTCACAGGATGCTCCACTCGATATGCGTATGGATCGCTCACAGTCTCTGACAGCGGGGGAGATCATCAATACCTATGAACCAGGTCAATTAGTTCGGATCCTTCGCACATATGGTGAAGAAAAGTTTGCTACAAGAATTGTTGAATCAATTGTTAAGCAGCGAGCAATTTCCCCAATGAACTCAACTACTCAGCTTGCTTCATTGGTAAAAGAGGCTATTCCGGCTGCAACTCGTCGCACAGGTGGTAACCCAGCAAAGCGCACCTTTCAGGCGCTTCGTATTGAAACTAATGACGAGCTAGGCACAATCACACGTGCATTGCCTGCAGCCCTAGAGCTCCTCAATATTGGTGCGCGTTTAGTTGTTATGTCATTCCAATCTCTTGAAGATCGAATCGTTAAACAGTTATTTGTTGCATCCACTTCATCTGGAACTCCACGCAATCTTCCTTTCGAACTTCCAGAATTAGCTGCCAAATTTTCAATGATTACTCGCGGAAGTGAAACTCCAACAGATGCTGAACTTGAAGAAAATTCACGTTCTCAATCTGTACGGCTTCGCGCAATTGAAAGGGTGGCCGCATAATGGCTATGACAGCCTTTGCTCCTGCAATTACTCGCTCAAAAGAAATTTTCGCTGAAAAGTCATCACAAGTTGTTCTTAAACTTGTTCCAGATTTATCTAGCGGAAAGCAAGCCGATCGAAAATTCTTTGCAAAATTTGTGACCGTTATTGGCGTTATTGGTCTTATGCTCCTTCTCCTGATCAATACCTTGCTGGCTCAAGATGCTTTTGAACTTACTAGCTTGAAGCTTGAAGCCAAGTTAATTAGTGATGAGCGTGAGGCAATTGCTCGCCAGATAGACAAAATTTCCTCACCTGATGCACTTGCAAAATCTGCGATCGACTTAGGAATGAAACCATCAGAAAATCCAACCTTCTTGTCTCTAGACAAACCAGTTGCAGATGTACCGGTAAAAAATGGGTAATTTCTCATTAACGCATAACCGAATCAGAGCGCTTATTCTTATGACCGCTGTGATTATGTTTTTGTTTGGGCTCCGCCTTGTACAAGTCCAGGCGTTACAGGCAAATGATTATCGCGCGCGTGCGGTTAATGAAATGGAAAAAATAAAGACTCTTCAGGCACCACGCGGTGATATCACTGATATAAATGGCGTGCCCTTTGCTAGAAGTGTTGCAGCGACAAGCATCGTTGTAGATCAAACTCAAATTTTGAATCCAGCCAAGGTTGCTGCTTTTGTTGCTCCAATACTTAATATGAGCGTCTCTGATGTTCAAAAAGCGTTGACCGGTAAGCGCAAGTGGAACATGGTTGCTGAAAATGCAAAGCCTGCAACATGGCTGAAGCTGACACAGGCCATCGATCAGTACAACTCAAAATTTCCTGGAATGAGCCCAGACCGAATCATTGGCTTCTTCCCAGAGCGTAGTTATGTTCGTGAGTACCCATCAGGGTCTTTGATTGCATCATTGATTGGTTTTGTTAATCACGATGGAGTCGGTGCAACTGGTCTTGAATCCAGTATGAATTCATTAATCTCTGGCACACAGGGCAAGTATTCATATGCCAATGGTTATAAAGCTGAAATTCCTGGTTCACAATCAGAAATTATTCCAGCCCAAGCTGGAACATCCATTCGGCTAACTGTAGATCGTGATATTCAATGGGTGGCATCCCAAGCTATCGCTGATGCAGTTAAATCCTCTAACGCATTAAGCGGAACAGTAATTGTGATGGATCCAAAGACGGGTCAGATTTTGGCACATGCAACGGCACCAACCTTTGATCCAAACAACACATCAAAAGTTTCACTAGTTGCGATGCGTAATCCCTCAGTTCAAGATGTCTACGAACCAGGTTCTACAGGCAAGGTAATGACACTTGCAGCAGCATTAGAAGAAAAGAAAATCACTCCAGAAACCGTTTTAACAATCCCTTACGCTTTAAAGCGTTCAGTAAAGGTATTCCATGATCATGAGCCACATTCAACTCAGCGTTTGACTACAGCTGGAGTTCTTGCGGTTTCAAGTAATACTGGTTCTATCAAAATTGGCGAAATGCTCCCAAATCAAACGCTGTACGACTATCTGACAAAGTTCGGCATCGGTTTAAAAACAGGTTCTGGTTTACCAGGAGAATCACGAGGAATTCTTCCAAAGGTAGCAGATTGGTCTGGGACAACTGCACCAACAGTGGCTTTCGGCCAGGGTTACTCATTAACTGCCATGCAGGCAACAAGTGTTTTCGCGACAATTGCAAATAACGGAGTTCGAGTATCTCCAACGGTGATTGCGGGAACAAGTGATTCCAGCGGAAATTACACACCTTCTGCAACTCGCGAAAGCGTTCGTGTGATCAGCACAGATACGGCGGTAAAGATGCGTTTGATGATGGAGAGTGTTGTTTCAGCAAATGGAACAGCACCATCTGCAGCAATCGCAGGTTATCGAGTTGCCGGTAAGACTGGTACAGCAATGCGTATTGATGACACATGTGGTTGCTACCGAGGATATACGGCATCTTTCATCGGTTTTGCTCCAGCAGATAATCCAGCTTATGTCATTTCAGTAACTATTCAAGATCCAAAGGGTATCCACTGGGGTGGAGCACTTGGCGGCCCAGTATTTAAAAAGGTAATGTCTTTTGTTCTTCAGTCAAAGGGAATCGCACCAACAGGCACAAGAGTTATTCCAGTTGCTTTGACAGAAAAACAGTTAATTGCTGCAAAGAAGGCCGCACGTGCCAAGACCGATTGAAGAATTCAAAAGAACAGTTCAGTCTGTAGCAGCAATAGCCAATGCAACCCTGACAGGTGACTCAACCACTGTCATCACCGGCTTAACGCTATCTAGTAATAATGTCCAAGACGGCGATTTGTTTATAGCTCTGCCTGGCCAAAAGGTACATGGTGCTAGTTTTGTTCACGATGCTATTTCTCGTGGTGCAGTAGCAGTACTGACGGATGCAGAGGGAGCTTCAAAGGTAACGGGTGTTCCTGTAATCATTAGTGAAAACCCAAGACGCGCAGCAGGAGTTATCAGTGCCTGGTTTTACAGCGAGCCGATGCGGGATTTGTATAGTGTTGGCGTAACCGGCACAAACGGTAAAACAACAGTTACGACTTTGTTGCATCAGATCATGTCAGCTGCGGGACGCGATAGCGGATTGATCGGTACTGTTGAAACCCGAATTGGTAGTGAGATTCTTACGAGCAAGCGCACAACCCCCGAAAGTATCGATTTACAGGCGTTATCAGCGGTTATGCGTGAGCGCCATATGCGCAACCTTGTAATGGAAGTTTCTAGCCATGCAATAACTCTTGAGCGTATTCGTGGCAGTCATTTTGCTGTAGTTGCATTTACTAACCTTTCACAGGATCACTTAGATTTTCACAAGACCATGGATGATTATTTTGAAGCAAAGGCAAAGTTATTCACCTTTGAATTTGCAGATTTGGCTGTAATAAACATTGATGATGACCATGGTGTGCAACTAGCGGCGAAAACCGAACTTCCAGTCATGACCGTTTCTCGCCATAACCACAATGCAACTTGGCACTACGTTTCAATTTCACCAGATTATGCAGGTGCCCATGTTGCTATACGAGGCAGTGGTGGAATTTTAATTGAAGGAAAGATCCAGCTACATGGTGGTTATAACTATGACAATCTCTTAATGGCAGTTGCCATTGCAAATGAAAGTGGAATAGATCCAATAGATATCGCCGCACTGCTGCCTCACCTAACGGGGGCAGCTGGACGACTTGAATCTGTGCGTCTTGGCCAAAACTTCACAGCTCTTGTTGATTACGCACACTCGCCAGATGCAGTTGCGCGAGTATTAGAAACTGCCCATGAAATTACAGATGGTCGCGTGATTGCCGTTCTTGGTTGTGGTGGTGATCGAGACACATCAAAGCGACCATTAATGGGTAAGGCGTTGCACGAGGGAGCAGATGTCGCAATCTTTACAAGTGATAACCCTCGTTCAGAAAAGCCCGAAGAGATTTTAGTTCAGATGACATTGGGTCTAGATATTCACGAACCAAGTGCAGTGATTATTGATCGATCTGCTGCAATAAAAACCGCCGTCAATGAGGCTAAAGAGGGCGACCTTGTTCTAATACTAGGAAAAGGTCATGAAAAAGGACAGGAAATTGCTGGCGTTAGTCATCCCTTTGATGATCGCGTGGAGCTTGCTCGCGCAATTGAGGACAAAAAGTGATTACTTTAACCGCAGGAGAGATCGCTTTATTAGTTGGCGGAGAACTTCATTGCGATAAAGATTTGTTAGTTTCTAAAGCTCCTGTATTTGACTCGCGTTTGGCAACACCTGGTTGCATTTTCTTGGCGCTAAAGGGCGAAAAAGTAGATGGTCATGATTTTGCTGCTGATGCCTACCGCGCAGGAGCAATGTTTTCAATGACAACACATCGAATCGATGGACCATGCATAGTTGTAAAAGATGTTTTGGTCGCTCTATCTGCTGTGGCTGCATTTGTACGCAAGCGTTTAACCGGCTTAACAGTTGTTGGAATCACTGGGTCTCAAGGAAAGACAAGTACAAAAGATTTACTCGCACATATGCTCAGTGTTGCTGGTCCAACTGTGGCACCAGCGGGTTCATTTAATAATGACTTAGGCTTACCAATTACCTTGCTTCAATGTGATGAACGCACAAAGTTTTGTATTCTTGAAATGGGTGCACGCCACAAAGGCGATATTGCTCGACTATGCGAAATCGCACAACCAAATATTGCGGTAGTTCTGGTTGTTGGCACCGCACATCTTGGAGAATTTGGCTCAGTTCAAGCAATAGCAGAAACTAAATCAGAGTTAGTTCAATCGCTAGGCGCAGATGGGATTGCAATACTTGGTAGCTATGACCAATACACACCTGCCATGGCATCACTACATACTGGTAGAACAATTGTTTTCGGTAATGGCCAAGAAGTTCGTGCCGCAGATGTTGAAATTCGTGAAGGCTGTCCACACTTTGATCTAGTGACTCCTGCCGGTCGAGACGCGGTTGGAATGCGTTTAGTGGGTGAGCATCAGGTTTCAAATGCACTTGCTGTCGCAGCAGTTGGAACAGCTTTAGAGCTACCTATCGAGTTAATTGCAAGTTCGCTATCGACCGCAGAAAATGCCAGCAAGTGGCGCATGGAGCTCCATGACGCATTTGGACTTTTGATAATAAATGATGCATACAACGCTAATCCAGATTCAATGTCTGCAGCAATGCGCTCCCTGGTCCTATTTGCCCAAGAAAGAGGAGGGGAATCATGGGCTTTTGTAGGAAAAATGCATGAACTCGGCGAGTCAAGTACTGCCCAGCATGAAGCAATTGGCACTCTAGCCCAAGAGATCGGTATCGATCATTTGGTTGCCATTGGTGCACCTGAATATGGCAATCCAATGGGTCAGATGCTTGTTCATCACTACGCCAGCATTGATGAATGCCTTTCTATGACTGATTATTTCTCTGCCGGTGATGTAGTTCTTGTAAAGGCATCACGTTCTGAAGGATTTGAAGTGCTTGCACAAAAACTAGAAAGTTTATGGTTAGACAAGAGCGGAGTTGAAAGTTGAGACAGATTCTTATTGCTGGCGCCTTCGCACTGGTATTTGCACTTTTTGGAACTCGCGTATTGATTCGCATTCTTGCAGCCAAAGGGTATGGACAAATTATTCGCGATGATGGCCCAAGCAGTCACCACATAAAGCATGGCACACCGACTATGGGTGGAATCATATTTATTTGTGCAGCCGTTCTCGGGTATTTGACTGCTCACTTAGTGACAGGCAACGCAGTAACAGTTTCCGCCGTGCTGGTTATTGGATTAGTGGTCTCACTGGGCTTCATTGGTTTCTTAGATGACTGGCTTAAAGTCTCGCGTCAGAATTCACGAGGATTACCAGGTCGATTCAAGTTAATTGGCCAAGCTATTTTTGCTGCCATCTTTGGTTATTTGGGATTACAGTTTGTTGATTCTGATTCCTTAACTCCAATTTCGCAATATTTGTCAGGCGTGCGCGAAACTTCGATCTACTTAGGTTCTGGATTGGCAATTATTTGGATTGTCATCATGGTGATGTCCGCAAGTAACGGCGTGAACTTAACCGATGGCCTAGATGGATTAGCCACTGGTGCATCCATTATGACTTTCTTGGCATTTGTTTTGATTGGTGTTTGGGAGTTTGGACAAAGCTGCGCACTTAATGCCGCGGCCGGGTGCTATGCAGTTCGAGATCCTTTGGACTTAGCTGTTTTAGCTGCTGCATTTGCTGGTGGCTGCACCGGATTTCTTTGGTGGAATACAGCACCAGCCAAGATATTTATGGGCGACACTGGTTCTTTGGCATTAGGTGGTGCAATTGCTGGATTAGCAGCAACTTTACGAGTGGAACTGCTGCTGATTCCTCTTGGAGGACTTTTTGTCATCATCACAATGTCTGTACTCATTCAAACTCTCTATTTCAAAATCAGTGGCGGAAAACGTGTTTTCAAGATGGCACCGTTGCATCATCACTTTGAATTAGTTGGTTGGGAACAAATCACTATTGTTATTCGATTCTGGATTATCGCTGGCTTGTCAGTAGCTGCCGGGCTCGGTTTGTTTTACGCGCAGTGGGTAGCCAAATAAAAAATGTCTACTCAATTTGCTGACCAACGATTCCTAATCTTAGGAGCAGGCGTAACTGGGTCAGCTGTTGCAAACGCTTTGAAAAGCCGCGGTGGCTCAGTCACGATTACAGATGACAATTCACATGATGCGGTGAAACCAGAAAATATTGATTTATCTAATTTCGATGCCGTAATCATTTCTCCGGGCTGGCGTCAAGATCACCCGCTAGTAGTAAAGGTGCTAGCCAGTGGTCTGCAGTTGTTAAACGAGATTGACCTTGCGTGGCAGATTCGAACTGAAATTGCACCAGGACAAAAATGGTTGGCTCTGACCGGTACAAATGGAAAAACAACAACAGTTGAAATGGCTGCAAAGATTCTGCAAACCGCTGGGTTAAAGGCGGTTGCGTGTGGCAATGTTGGTGACACAGTTATCGAGGCGGTTGATCGAAAAGATCCGTACGATTATTTGGTTCTGGAGCTTTCAAGTTTCCAATTGCATTGGGCCAAGCAGGCTCAGTTTGTATCAGCTGCGATTCTAAATATTGCAGATGATCATCTAGATTGGCATGGCAGCTTTGATGCTTATGCGGATGCAAAAATGTCAATTTTAGATAGATCAGATCTAGCTATTCTCAATGCAGATGATCAGGAAGTAGTGTTGCGAGCTAATCGGTTTAGTGGACGGAAAGTCTTTTTCTCACTAGATACTCCAGGACCTGGCGAGATTGGTGTTGTTGAAGAGTTATTGGTCGACAGGGCATTTGTCGCAGACCCTCTTGAAGCCGCGATGATTTGTGAGCTCAAAGACATCACACCAACAGTGCCCCACAATGTTTCTAACGCTCTAGCTGCAGCAGCACTTGCTCGGACTATAGGTGTTTCACATGAACACATCCAAAAGGCATTGCAAGAGTTCACACCTGGACGCCACCGTATTGAAACTGTTTACGAAAGTGAATCAATTTCTTGGGTCGATGATTCAAAAGCGACTAATCCGCATGCTGCATCAGCATCTTTGATGTCTCATCTATCTGTTGTCTGGATTGCTGGGGGATTAGCTAAAGGTGCGGATATGAATCCGCTGGTTCAACGTTGTAAGGCTCGAATCAAAGCGGTGATTCTTATTGGCGCAGATCGACAGCTGATTGCAGATGCATTAAACGAACACGCACCTAGCATCCCTTTTGTTCTTGTTGATGCGCCTTCCGATTACGCACGTGGAGGAGATTCAAATTCCTTAATGGAGGCTGTGGTTGCACAAGCGGTCACATTTGTTACGCCAGGAGATACCGTTTTAATGGCGCCAGCTTGTGCGTCGATGGATCAATTCATTTCATATGCCGATCGCGGAGATCGTTTTGCTGCTGCAGTGCGCAAGGTAGTTGCTCATGAGTAATCAACAAAGGGAAACTTTTTTTACAAAGCCAGTAAACCTTTACTACATGTTACTTGGTAGCACTCTTGGATTAAGCCTTCTTGGATTAATTATGGTTTTTTCAGCATCTTCAATCTATTCACTTGATGCGAAAGGCTCTTCTTTTGCAATCGTTTTGCGGCAATTTATTTTCTTGGTTTTGTCCATACCCATGGCCTGGGTCTTTTCCCGTTTTTCATTGGCACAGTGGAAATTACTAGCCCGCTTTGGATTTATTGTTTCAATTGGTCTTCTGGTGCTTGTACAACTGATCGGCAAAAGTGTTAATGGTAATCACAACTGGATTAGCTTGGGATTTGTAGATGTTCAACCCAGTGAAGTTGCTAAGTTTCTTATGATTTTGTGGGCTGGCTTCATGCTCGCAAAACAAGAACGCTCTGGCGTTGATCACACTGTAGTTCTCAAGCAAATTGCCCCAGCATTTGCACTTTGCATTATTTTAGTTATGGCAGGAAGTGACCTCGGAACAGCTTCAATTTTTGCTTGTATCTTGGCTGGATTGTTATGGGTCTCGGGGTTACGTCTAGGCATTTTTGGAATTGCATTAAGTTTAGGACTAGTTGGATTAACGGCTGCGATTTTAACTTCGCCATACCGCGTTCAACGTTTCATGGTATTCCTCAACCCTTTCGCTGAAGATCAATACAAGCTCTATGGATGGCAACCTGCCCATAGTTTGTTAGGTCTTGCTAGCGGTGGGTTTTTTGGTGTTGGTTTAGGTGCAAGTCGTCAAAAGTGGGGCAATCTTGCTGAAGCCCACACAGATTTTATCTTTGCTGTTATTGGCGAGGAACTTGGATTATTCGGAACAATTGCAACGCTGCTGCTACTAAGTATTTTGCTCTTTTCTATATTCAAGTTAGCACTTCGCGCCCACGATCCAATGGTTCGATATGTTGCTTCTGGATTTGGTTGTTGGCTTGCGATTCAAACTATTTTAAACATTGGCTCAGCCATTAGTGTTTTGCCGGTTGTTGGGGTGACTCTGCCATTTGTTTCCTATGGTGGCTCAGCTCTGATCGCCACCTATATGGGAATTGGTTTTGTACTGGGCGCTGCTCGAAGAGACCCAGTAATCTATAAAGAGTTACGAGAAACAGGTTTTAAATGGCTACGGTAGTTCTAGCAGGTGGCGGCACGGCTGGCCACGTCCAACCTGCCTTAGCAGTTGCTCGGCAATGGAAATTGTCTCATCCAGAAGATCGCCTCATTTTTCTTGGAACTTCCTCGGGTCTTGAAAATACTTTGGTGCCGGCTGCAAACTTTGAATTGCACCTGATTCCACGTGTTCGGATTTCACGTAGACCATCTGTTACATGGTTGAACATCCCATTTGATTTACTCTCAGCTATCTATCAATCAAAAAAAGTCATTAAGAGTGCCGATGTTGTTATTGGCTTTGGGGGATATGTAAGTGCGCCGGCTTATATTGCCGCCAGGATTTCGAGAGTTCCGATTGTTATTCATGAAGCAAATGCAAAGCCTGGTTGGGCAAATCGTCTAGGGTCTGCTTTTACAGAACACTTGGCGGTTGCTCACTCTGTTGATTCCGGAAAGTTCGAGCACGCTTTATTGGCTGGTCTACCTTTGCGATCAGATGTTGCTCAAGCATTTAGCGATTCACAACCCGATTGGGCTTCAGCGCGCCGTGCTGCAAAGGTTCGACTTGGTTGTGCAGCAGATACGCCACTGGTATTTGTTATGGGCGGATCTCAAGGATCAGTAGCGATAAACACAATAATTGAATCCACGGTAGATCTATTTAATCAACATGGATTATCAGTTGTGCACTCAGTCGGAAAGCTCAATGCCCTGCCACAAGCCAAGGGTGGGTATAAACCCGTTGCATATGTTGATGCAATGGCAGATGCTTATTTGGCTGCTGATTTGATCATCGGGCGCAGCGGCGCGGTTACTTGCAGCGAATTTAGAGCACTAGGCCGTTACGCTCTTTTTGTGCCTCTACCAATCGGAAATGGCGAGCAGTTTGTAAATGCCGCATCCCTTGTCGCAGATAATCGTGCACAGATAATTACTCAAAAGGAATTTACGGCAGATTTTTTGAAGACACATATTGCGGAACTGCTTGCAAAGTCAGCTACAGCCCCGATTGCAGGCAATGGCGCAGACCTACATGCTGCCGAAAAGATTGTGGCACTGACCGAGTTTGCGATGAAACCATGAGTCAATCCCTGTCCTCGCTAATTGGTAAACGCATTCACTTCATCGGCATTGGTGGTGCCGGAATGAGTGGATTAGCACGTATCGCTTTGTCACATGGAATAACAGTTAGTGGATCTGATGCAAAGGATTCGTCGGTTGTTATCGCGTTGTCGGCGTTAGGTGCAACTGTTGCAACATCACATGATGCTGCACATGTTGATGGCGCAGATCTAGTTGTCTATTCAACGGCCATATCGACTAACAACCCTGAACGAGCTAGGGCAGCAGAGCTAAAGATTCCTATTTTGACTCGTGCGGCCGCCCTTGCTGTTTTGATGTCCGAATCAAAAAGCGTTGCAGTTGCAGGCACACACGGAAAGACCACGACATCATCAATGCTCGCAGTTGCACTGCAGGCATGTGCGGCTGATCCTTCCTTTGCAATCGGCGGAACAATTACCGCCTCTGGATCTAATGCCCATCGCGGTACAGGTGAAATTTTTGTCGCAGAGGCTGATGAATCAGATGGTTCCTTTACCGAGTACCACCCATTCGCTGCCATTGTTACAAATGTCGAACATGATCATGTCGATTTCTTTCCAACCCCTGAATCTGTTGCCCAGGCGTTTAGAGATTTTGCCGCAACTATTAAACCCGAAGGATTTCTCACATATTGCGCTGATGATGCAGGGGCTATGGCCTTAGCTGGCACCACTAAGAATGTGCAATTGATTTCATATGGAACCTCTGAAGGTGCAGACCTTCATATTGACCAGATTGAATTAATGACAATGGGTTCATCTGCACGCGCAGTATGGAACGGAAAAACAGTTGGGCACATCGAACTTCAAGTTCCGGGCCATCACAACTTATTAAATGCCGCAGGTGTATTGGCAACTGGACTAAAACTCGGCTTCGGTGCGGCCGAATTACTTACCGGCTTGGCCACATTTCGTGGAACTGGCCGACGATTCGAACTTATTGGAACGGTTCATGGTGTTCGTGTTATTGATGATTATGGACACCACCCAACAGAAATTCAGGTCACACTTGAAGCTGCTCGTCGATACGCAGCAGATGGTCGCTTGATCGTAATTTTTCAACCGCATCGCTATTCACGCACTCAAGCTTTTGCATCAGCTTTTGCATCTGTGCTTGACACGGCCGATCGCGCAATAGTTCTTGAAGTATATGCAGCTAGCGAAAAACCTATAGATGGTGTTACTTCACAATTAATCACACGCCAAATGAAAAATGGCGAATATATTCCAAACTTTGTAGAAGTCACGGATTCAGTCATTGAAATGGCACAGCCAGGCGATGTCATCATGACATTGGGTGCAGGTGATGTCAGCTCCCTTGCACCAATAATCGTTGATGGCCTGAATCGACGATTCGCATAACAATGAATCGTCGTCTTTTACTATTTGTCTCCACAGTTGTGTTGGCTGCAGTCACATACATTCTCGGTTGGTCATCACTTTTTACTGTCAGCTCCATTGAGATAACTGGATCAAGTACACAGATAAGCAGCGGGATTGTTGTGGGGCAAAAGCTAGCTCGCGTAGAACCTCGAGCGGTTGCGGCACGGTTTGAAAAACTTGACTGGGTGGCTAATGCACAAGTGTCGAGAAATTGGATCAATGGAACGGTGACAATCAATTTAAAGGCACGAACACCTGTAGCTATCTATAAAAACACAGTCATAGATTCGACAGGTAAAAGTTTTGTACTTCCTGGATCGCCAACTACGAACTTGGTTCAGATTCAAGCAGGAGATTTGGCAGCGGCCATTAGGGCGGTTAGCTTTTTTACCGCCCTTCCCTCAGATCTCAAGTCAACATTGACAGTTGTAAAGGTCCGAGGCACCGGTGCACTTGTCCTAGTTGTGAATAATGCTGGAAAAAACCTTGAAATACGTTGGGGTAATGATGGTGACAATGAATTGAAAACAAAGGTGTTTAAAGCTCTCATCGCGCTGCCAGAAAATGCAGCGATAAAAAGAGTTGATGTTTCTGCACCACATGCACCAATCGTTAAATAAAAATCACATTAACGACACGTTAAACACTTCATGTCGGTGTTTGATAATCACCCGTATGCGCTTTAAGTTCGCCTTATCGAAAAGCATTGAATAGTAAGCCTCAAGTGGAGGTTTATGGTTCATAAGGAGGAAATACCGTGGCTTCACCACAAAATTATTTGGCGGTCATCAAAGTTGTCGGCATTGGTGGCGGTGGAGTTAACGCAATCAATCGCATGATCGATGTCGGATTAAAAGGCGTTGAGTTCATTGCAATAAATACAGATGCACAACATTTATTAATGAGTGATGCCGACGTGAAATTAGATATTGGTCGCAAGACAACTCGCGGACTTGGCGCCGGCATGGATCCAGATAAGGGTCGTGAAGCTGCACTAGATCACGCAGATGACATTGAAGAAATTTTACGTGGTGCGGACATGGTATTTGTCACCGCAGGTGAAGGTGGCGGAACCGGAACAGGTGCTGCGCCAATCGTTGCAAAGATTGCAAAAGATATTGGTGCATTAACAATTGGTGTTGTTACTCGCCCATTCTCATTTGAAGCAAAACTACGTTCCACGCAAGCTGATGCAGGTATCGAAGCACTACGTGCAGAAGTAGATACATTGATCGTGATTCCTAATGATCGTTTGCTAGCGATATCTGATCGCACAATTACTTTGGCTGATGCCTTTAAGAGTGCGGATCAGGTATTGCTATCTGGTGTTCAAGGAATTACAGAGATTATTACGCAGCCAGGTTTAATCAATCTGGATTTTGCAGATGTTAAAGCTGTGATGTCGGGTGCTGGTTCTGCATTAATGGGAATCGGTTCTGCGCGCGGAGAAAATCGTGCAATTCGTGCAGCTGAGCTAGCAATTTCTAGCCCACTACTAGAAGCATCAATCGATGGAGCTATGGGCGTCCTGCTTTCTGTTTCTGGTGGATCAGATCTTGGTTTGTTCGAGGTCAATGAAGCGTGCGAACTAGTTCAATCTGCTGTGCACCCAAACGCAAAGTTCATCTTTGGTACCACAATTGATGACGCTCTTGGTGATGAAGTAAGAATTACTGTTGTAGCTGCTGGCTTTGAAGGTGGCGAACCTAAGCGTGTTGCAACTCCAACAATTAATGCGGCAACACTTGGTGGCGTTGCAGATCCGATTGCATCAAATGATCCAATCTCTGTTGCATTGGATCTTGGAAATGACACACCAAAACGTCGCGTAACCTTTGAGGAACTAGTTGCAGAGGATGAAATCGACGTCCCTGACTTCATGAAGTAAGGCTTTGCCTCACTTATTTACCGATCGACGCAAAGGCTTCAGCCTTGGCGTCTATGAATCCTTAAACTTTGGATTTCATGTTGGGGATGATCCTGATGTAGTCACTGCCAATCGAGCAGTGCTAGGAAATACGCAATTTATGAATCAAGTTCATGGAAACGATGTCGTTGTTGTTGACCGTGTACTTAAAGAGGATCCAATCTGCGATGCATTAATTACGACTACCAAAGGTATTTCTCTGGCTGTGATGGTGGCGGATTGCATTCCGCTGCTCCTTATTTCGAAAGAAGCTGTAGCTGCGGTACATGTTGGACGTGCAGGCCTAGTCAACAAGGTGGCAATAAAAGCGCTGCATCAGATGCGCACCCTTGGGGCAATCGAGGTGCATGCAATTCTTGGACCATCAATCTGCGGCTCATGCTACGAAGTTCCATTTGATATGCAACAAGATGTAATTGCCGAACATCCGCGAGCATTTTCAACTACTCATCAAGGGACTCCGGGGTTAGATCTTCCGGCTGGCTTAATCGCCGATCTAATCGCTGAAGGCGTTTCTTATGAGGCATCTCCAATCTGCACTAAAGAGGATCTCATGTATTTTTCACACCGCAGAAATAATCCAACGGGTCGTTTTGCAGGGGTCGTTAGCTTATGAATCGCACAGAAGAACTCTCTCGCAATCTAGAGTTAGTACGTTCAAAGATTGCCACAGCGGCTGATCATGAGGTGACCTTGATTGTGGTTACAAAAACTTTTCCTGTAAGCGACGCACAGATTTTGTATGACTTAGGCGTTCGTGACTTTGGAGAAAACCGAGATGCCGAAGGTGCTGAAAAGTCAGCGGTTGTCTCTGGAAAGTGGCATTTTCAGGGTCAGATCCAAAGCAATAAATTGAAGTCAATTACCTCGTGGGCATCGGTCATTCATTCATTAGATGATCCACGACATTTTGAAATTATTGAAAGAGTCGCACCGCATCCCTTGCAGATTTTCTTACAGGTTTCATTGGACGGCGCCCATAATCGCGGGGGAGCAGCCCTTGACGATTTATATGCTTTGGCGGCTTTAGTTGAAAAATCGCCAACTCATACCCTGGCCGGGCTGATGTCAGTACCCCCGATAGCCATAGATCCCAACCAAGGGTTTGCCCAATTAGCATTGATCCATAAGGAGTTCATGAAGCATTTTCCATCAGCGGACTCTTTATCTGCCGGCATGAGTGGGGACTACGAAAAAGCAATTTCCCATGGCGCGACACATGTTCGCGTGGGTTCATCAATCCTCGGTTCTCGCTCACCCCACCTATAACCTTTACCTATGTCTAATCCAATGCGCCGTGTCGCAAATTATCTTGGCTTGATGGATGATCCCGAGTTTGATACTCCACAAGCACCAGCCACATCCACCGTTGCAACGACTGGCGATGTTCGCATTAAAACTCGCGAACAACGTCCAGTATCGTCGGTTCGTCAATCAACGGTTGTTGAAGTAGCCCCACAGCTTGATCTGCCAGTTTTAGATCGCATCATTACTTTGCATCCTCGCTTCTACAACGAAGCACGCACGATAGGTGAGCACTTCCGTCAGGGAAACCCAGTGATCATCAACCTAACCGAAATGGATGAATCAGAACACAAGCGCCTTGTTGACTTTGCAAGTGGACTTGCATTTGGTTTGCACGGAACCATTGAACGCGTAACCAAGAAGGTTTTCTTGATTTCGCCTGCAAATGTAAATGTCAGCACTGAAGATAAATCAGCTGCTGCACAAGCAAGCTTTTTTAACCAGAGCTGATCTATGTTGAGCGTTGGCTCATTACTTGCTTCGATTCTGCAAATATTTCTATTTGCTTTGCTAGGCCGTTTGATTTTTGATTACGTCCAAATGTTCTCCAGAACATGGCGCCCAAAAGGTCCAATCCTGTATGTAGTCGAAGCAATTTACACAATCACTGACAAGCCAATGAAGTTTGTGGGTCGATTTGTCCCACCACTTCGCCTTGGAGCCGTAAGCCTGGATATGAGTTTTATTGTCCTCTTTTTCGGAACACAATTATTGATGGGCTTAGTAAGAAGTCTCTAGCTTTTAACTAGTAAAACCTCAACACCAATTTCTGTATCTGTAACCGTTAGTGAACTGTCCCGCACCATTGACAGAGCCAAAACCTCGTCAGCGATGTGCTGTTTGTCCGATTCAATTGCTGCGGCAATTTCATCAGTAGCGTTCCACGTCAGGTTGATTCGATCAGAGATATCAAACCCATCACTTTTTCGACGCTCTTGGATGAATCTAATAACTTCACGCACGCTACCTGCTGCGATCAAGGCAGGGCTAAGTTCTAGGTCCAGAGCAACGCTTTCTCCATCATGTGAAGAAACGCTCCATCCGCTTTTTGGGACTTCAGTGATAACCAGGTCATTGAGCGCGATTTCCCAGGTGCCAACTGATGTTGTACCAGTTGAGCGCAAGGTTTTTACTAAGGAAGTTGCATCAGTGGACGCAATAGCCTTTGAAATTTCTTGAACTGCGCCACCAAATTTGGCACCCAATGATTTGAAGTTAGCTTTAACGCTGATGTCCACTAAATCGCCATCTGCTGAAGCAATGTCTTGGAGTGTTTGAACATTTAGTTCATCAGCTATTTGCTCACGCATTTGTTCTGGCAAGGTTGACCAACCACTTGCCGCAATTAGTGCTCGGCCCAACGGTTGACGAATCTTGATTCCAGATTCAGCGCGAGTTGCACGGCCTAATTCCACGATTCGACGGGTCAATGCAACCTGCGCTCCAAGTTCTGAATCAATCGCTGATGCTTGCGCAACTGGCCAATTAGTTAAGTGGACAGATGCAGCTGCAGATGAATCAGTTGGGCGCACAAGTTCTTGCCAAACTTGTTCTGTAATAAACGGAACTAGGGGAGCCAGCAACTTTGTAAGTGTCACCAGACATTCATGCAAGGTTCCAAGGGCAGCAGTGTCACCATCCCAGAAACGGCGACGTGAACGGCGGACATACCAGTTTGATAAATCGTCGATAAAGCGCGCAAGTGCACGACCTGCAATCTGTGAATCAAAATCTTCTAGCGCTGCATCGACTTCTTTAATCAAGGTGTTGAGTTCAGAAATGATCCAACGATCCATTAGCGGACGATCTGCAAGTGCAGGTGTTTGTGAGATCTCAAAGTTAGAAGCATTTGCGTACAGCGCATGGAATGAGACGGTGTTCCAATAGGTCAACAAGGTTTTTCGAACAACTTCGTTAAGGCTGTCATGTCCGACACGACGAGCTGCCCATGGCGATCCTGCTGCCAACATGTACCAACGAACTGCATCTGCACCGTGTTGATCCATAAGCGCCATTGGCTCCAGAACATTACCCAGGTGCTTACTCATTTTGCGCCCATCTTTATCCAGGATATGTCCAAGACACAGTACGGTCTTATAAGAAGATTGATCGAAAACCAATGTTCCGATAGTCATTAATGTGTAGAACCAACCACGAGTTTGATCGATTGCTTCACAAATAAAGTCAGCAGGGTATGAAGCCTTGAACTTTTCGACAGAACCTTCTTTGTGCGGATATCCCCACTGTGCAAATGGCATTGCGCCAGAGTCATACCAACAGTCAATAACTTCAGGCACGCGTGTCATTGTTTCTGCGCACTCGGCACATGCAAAGGTAATGTCATCAACAAATGGACGGTGCGGATCAAGGTTTGAAAGCTCTTGCCCAGCTAGTTCACCTAACTCTTTCAATGAATCTATACAGACTTCATGCTTATTCTCACAGCGCCAGATAGGTAGCGGTGTTCCCCAAAAACGGTTGCGCGATAATGCCCAGTCAATATTGTTATTTAGCCAATCGCCATAGCGACCTTCTTTAATTGTTTCTGGATGCCAATCAGTTTTCGCATTTTCACGTAATAACGCATCCTTAATAGAGGTTGTACGGATGTACCACGATGGTTGCGCGTAATACATCAAGGCTGTGTGACAACGCCAGCAGTGCGGATATGTGTGCTCGTACTGTTGATGCTTGTATAAAGCTCCACTTGCCTTGAGCTCTTTGACCAAAGGCTTATCTGCATCCTTAAAGAACATTCCAGCAACTACAGGAACATCAGGCAGAAAGTGTCCATCAGGTGCAATTGGATTTACAACGGGTAACCCGTAGCTACGGCAGACAGCTAAGTCATCCGCGCCAAAGGCAGGTGCCTGGTGCACCAAGCCGGTGCCATCTTCAGTTGTTACATAAGTAGCTAGAACTACGAAATGCGCCTCTGGAATTTCAATGTAATCAAAAGGACGCTTATATGCAGTGCGTTCAAGATCCTTACCAAGCATGCGCTTTAGTATCTTTTTTTCGCCCTTGACCGCATCCATCAAATCGTGTGCAACAACTAAAACCTCACTCGATTCTTCATCAGTAACTTCGATCGCAACATATTCAACATCTGGATGGACAGCGATGGCAGTGTTAGAAACTAGAGTCCACGGGGTTGTGGTCCACACCAGTAAAGATGCATTAAGGGCAACAAGCTCACCTGAAGTTATTGGAAAACGAACAAAGACTGAAGGATCGGTAACTGTTTCATAGCCCTGTGCTAATTCATGATCTGACAAACCTGTTCCGCACCGAGGGCAGTACGGTGCAACGCGATGATCCTGAACCAACAGACCTTTTTTCCAGATCTCTTTTAAAGACCACCACACAGATTCAACATATTCAGGCGACATAGTCCAATAGGCCTCATCAAAATCAACCCAGAAACCCATTCGATCTGTCATATCTGTGAATGCAGTTACGTGGCGCTGTACAGACTCGCGGCACTTGTCATTAAATGGTGCAATTCCGTATTTTTCAATATCGCCCTTGCCAGAAAATCCCAATTCTTTTTCTACAGCGATCTCAACCGGCAAACCATGACAATCCCATCCGGCCTTTCGTGTTACCTGTTTTCCTTTCATTGTATGAAAACGTGGGAACAAATCCTTAAATACACGGGCTTCGATGTGGTGAGTTCCTGGCATTCCATTTGCAGTTGGTGGACCTTCATAAAATGTCCATTGTGGTGCACCTTCGCGGGCTGCAACTGTTTTTTCAAAGATGGAATTATCGCGCCAGAACTTTAGAATTGAATGCTCAACAGCAGGCAGATCCACTGCTGCTGGGATGGCACGAAATGTCATAAAAAAATCCTCCAGAAAACAATCTCTGGAGGGACGATCGCTGCATTCGCAGCTTTCGCGGTACCACCCACCTTGCACACCGTGGTGTGCCACTTCGTATCTCGCGTGCTGGTTCTAGATGAGCGTTGGCCCATTTCTTCCTGCTGGCTCGTGAGGTGATTGCCTCGTCAACGCCATATACGCGAGGACTTAAGTGTAGGACATGGAGTTGTAAAAAATTGACCGTGGCGAAATTGGTATAGGCGCCCCCTTGGGCATAAGGTTCGCGACATGCCTAAGAAGCCAGTTAAAAAAGCGGTTGCCAAGAAGGCGCCTGCAAAAAAGGCTCCAGCGAAAAAGGCTCCAGCGAAAAAAGTAGCGGCAAAGAAGGCGCCTGCAAAAAAGGCTCCAGCTAAGAAGGCCGCGATTAAGAAAGCGCCTGCGAAGAAAGCAGCCTCTGTTAAAAAGTCTTCCGTAGTAAAGAAATCAGCGGTAAAAAGTATTCCGGTTAAAAAAGCAGCAGGTAAGCCCTTTCCATCCAAGACCACCCTTACCGTGGATGAAAAATCTCAAACTGTGTCTGTCTCTACAGTTACAGCTCCGGTAGTTGCACCTGTTGTCGAGGAACGCCGATTAGTTATGCCACCTCCGCCACGTCCAATAAAGAGTGGAAAGAAAATTCCACCACTTAAGCCAATCAAAGTTGCCCCTACTCCCGTAGTAGTAAGTGAATCTGAGGCCCCGTGGACTAATGCTGAAATTAAGGCGGTTCGTGCGGACATCTCAAAAGAGCTAGATCGACTTCGTAAAGAATTAGCGATTGTTGAACTTGAAATGGATGAGTTGATTCAAGAATCTGGCGAAGGAGCTGGCGATGATCAAGCTGACGCCGGAACAAAAACTTTCGAGCGCGAACATGAAATGTCATTGGTAATCAATGCGCGTGACATGGTTTTGCAAACAGAGCGTGCGCTAGAGCGCCTAGACAATAAAACTTATGGAAATTGCGAAGAGTGTGGAGCTCCAATTGGAAAAGCACGCCTCCAAGTTTTCCCTCGGGCAACTCTCTGCATGCTCTGCAAGCAGAAGGAAGAACGGCGCTAACAGTGCGCACATGGCGCACACTTTTTAGTGTTGCCTGGTTTGTCTGGATCCTCGACTTAGCAACAAAGATTTGGGCTGTCAGTACGCTCTCGCAGAGATCAAATATCAAGGTACTGGGTTCTTTTTTCCAACTCACTTTGGTTCGAAACCCAGGTGCTGCATTTTCATTCGCAACTGGTGCCACTATTTTTCTTACAATCTTCTCCTTGGTAGTTCTAGTTATGATTTTGTATTTTTCTCCACGAATTACCTCAAAGGGTTGGGCAGTTGTTTTAGGCCTTGTTTTAGGTGGAATTATTGGAAATTCAATAGATCGAATTTTTCGCGAGCCAGGTTTATTGCGAGGCCACGTAATTGATTGGCTGCAGTTGCCGTATTGGCCAATTTTCAACATTGCAGACTCAGCGATAGTTATCGCTGCCCTCATTTCGATTGTGCTTACTGCCCGAAATATCCCACCCATATCAAAGGTAGGCTCCTAGGTATGAGTAATCGTGAAGCCCGCACATTGATCGTCCCCGAAGGTGTCGCCGGAGAGCGTATTGATAGCGCGTTAACTCGAGTTCTTGGTTTGTCTCGAACAGCAGTTGTTAAATTACTTGAAGATGGTGACATCACTACTGGTGGTAAGGCGATGCCTAAATCAGATCGCGTTACAGCCGGACAAATGATCGAAGTATTGATGCCAGAACCAATTAACTCTGATCCAATTCCATTAACTCCCATTGATGGCCTAAGCATTATTTATGACGATAGCGACATTGTTGTTATTGACAAGCCGGTTGGTTGTGCTGCTCATCCAAGTCCGGGATGGACTGGACCTACAGTTGTTGGTGCGTTGATGGCAGCTGGATACTCAATTTCTACATCTGGTCCAGCAGAGCGACAAGGAATAGTTCATCGTTTAGATGTAGGCACAAGTGGATTGATGATTGTTGCTAAAAGTGACACAGCCTTTCATGTGTTGAAAGATGCGTTTCGTAACCGAACAGTCGACAAGGTGTATCACGCTATGGTCCAAGGTCATATGGATCCAACAACTGGAACTATTGATGCGCCAATAGACCGACATCCAAAAGAAGATCACCGTTTTGCAGTAATGGCAACAGGAAAAGAATCAATTACTCATTACGAAGTTATTGAGTTTTATCGTGGCGTTTCAATGGTCAAGATTGAATTAGAAACAGGACGTACCCACCAGATACGTGTTCACTTTTCCGCCCTTCACCACCCATTGGTGGGGGACACAACGTATGGCGCAGATCCGGTACTGGGTAAGAGTTTAGGAATGTCTCGACCTTGGCTTCATGCTGCCGAACTCAATTTCGCCCATCCCGTTACCGGCACAGCACTTCACTTTGAAGCGCCATACCCGGCCGATCTCACACGCTCGCTGGCGTTGCTTTCCGACGCAGTTCTTCCATAAGCACTAATCTCGCCAATCATGTCCACAGATAATTTCGTACATCTGCACGTCCATACCGAGTATTCAATGCTCGATGGCGCGGCTCGTGTTGACGATTTAATGTCTGAGGTCAAGGCGCAAGGTATGCCAGCTATTGCAATGACAGATCACGGAAATGTTTTTGGTGCATTTGATTTCTATAAAGCGGCGAAAAAGTTTGATGTAAAGCCGATCATCGGAATCGAAGCCTATGTTGCTCCTGAATCACGCTTTGATAAGAAGCGAGTTCAGTGGGCTGCTGGTGGAGAAGATGATGTGTCAGGTGGTGGCGCTTACACGCACATGACAATTTTGGCTGAAAATAACCAAGGTCTTGCAAATTTATTTCGCTTGTCCTCGTTGGCATCCCTAGAAGGTTATTACTACAAACCACGCATGGATCGCGAATTACTGGCGACTTATTCAAAAGGCTTAATTGCAACAACTGGCTGTCCGGGCGGCGAAATCCAAACTCGTTTACGCATGGGTGCTTACAAAGAAGCGATCAAGGCGGCTAGCGCTTATCGGGATATCTTCGGAAAAGAAAACTTTTATCTTGAAGTAATGGATCATGGAATTGAGATTGAAGCACGAGTAAAAGAGGATTTGTTAAAGCTTGGTAAAGAATTGGGACTACCTTTGCTGGCAACTAATGATCTTCACTACACGCGTCAAGAAGATGCTGCAGCACACGAGGCATTGCTATGCGTTCAATCCGGATCAACCCTTGCAGATCCCAAGCGATTTAAATTTGATAATGACACCTTCTATGTCAAAACAGCGGCACAAATGCGCGAGCTATTTAAAGAGATTCCTGAAAGTTGTGACAACACATTACTGATCGCTGAACGCTGCAACATCACACTTCGTGAAGGTGAAAACTTGCTGCCACAGTTCGAGGTTCCAGTTGGCGAAAGTGAAGATTCATGGCTCAAAAAAGAGGCAGAGCGTGGACTGAAAAATCGCATGGGAGATCGCTTAACCCCAGCCCACGAAACTCGATTGCAGTACGAACTTGGCGTTATGGAGAAGATGGGATTTCCGGGTTACTTCCTTGTTGTGGCTGACCTTGTCGCACACGCAAAAGAAGTTGGTATCCGCGTAGGCCCAGGTCGTGGATCTGCAGCGGGATCCCTTGTTGCATATGCACTTGGTATTACTGGCCTGGATCCTTTAGAACATGGCCTTTTGTTCGAGCGATTCCTTAATCCAGAACGTATTTCGATGCCTGATATCGACCTGGACTTTGACGAGCGTCGACGCAGCGAAATGATTCGTTATGCAACTAACAAGTATGGTGAAGATCGAGTAGCTCAAATCATTACCTACGGAACCATTAAATCTAAGCAGGCAATTAAGGATTCCACTCGAGTTCTTGGATACCCATATGTAATTGGTGAGAAGTTAACTAAGGCATTGCCTCCTACCGTTATGGGAAAGGACATTTCCTTAAGCGGAGTTTTTGATTCGAAAGATGATCGTTACGGAGAAGCAGGCGAATTCCGAGCTTTATACAACTCTGATCCAGATTCAAAGCGCGTCGTTGATACTGCTCGCGGTCTAGAAGGATTGAAGCGTCAATGGGGTGTACACGCAGCTGGAGTTATTTTATCTCGTGAACCATTGCTAGATGTAATCCCAATTCATCGTCGTGAAGCAGATGGCGCCATCATTACTCAATTTGATATGGGCGCCTGCGAAGCAACAGGGCTGCTGAAAATGGATTTCTTGGGACTTCGAAATCTTTCTGTCTTGGATGATTGCCTTCTCAACATTAAGGCGAACCAAGGAATAGATGTTGTATTAGAGACGTTAACTCTGGATGACCCAAAGACATATGAATTGCTCAGCCGTGGAGACACCTTGGGAGTGTTTCAGCTCGACGGTGGACCTATGCGTGCATTGCTTAAGAGCATGTCACCCGATTCATTTGAAGATATTTCAGCTGTCATCGCCTTGTATCGCCCGGGACCGATGGGTGAGAACGCACATAACAACTACGCGGATCGCAAGAATAAACGTAAACCTGTCGAATCAATTCATCCAGAGTTGACTGTGCCGCTACAAGAGATTCTTGGCGACACATACGGATTAATCGTGTATCAAGAGCAAGTAATGGCGATTGCACAAAAGGTTGCAGGTTTTTCACTAGGTCGAGCAGATCTTTTACGTAAAGCTATGGGTAAGAAGAATAAAGAGATTTTGGATAAAGAGTACGTTCCCTTTGAAGCAGGCATGAAAGAAAACGGTTTTTCAACCGCTGCCATTAAGCGTTTATGGGAAGTTTTGATTCCATTTTCTGATTACGCATTTAACCGTGCTCACTCTGCCGGATACGGTGTTGTTTCATATTGGACCGCCTACCTAAAGGCTAACTATCCAACTGAATACATGGCAGCTTTGCTTACATCTGTACGAGATGACAAAGACAAGTCGGCGCTATACCTATCAGAGTGCCGTCGTATGGGAATTAAGGTCTTATCACCTGATGTTAATGAATCAGATGCCGAATACACACCACGCGGTGCGGATATTCGCTTTGGGCTAGCTGCGATTCGAAATGTTGGAGAAGGTGTCGTTGCTTCAATTAAGAACGCTCGCACAAGTAAAGGTCGTTTTACATCATTTGGCGATTTCCTTGCAAAGGTCGATGCCCAGGTCTGCAACAAGAAAACAATTGAATCATTAATTAAGGCCGGTGCATTTGGATCCCTGGGATCTAGTCGCAAAGGGTTGATCGCTGTTCATCTAGAAGCAATTGATTCGGTTATCGAATCAAAGCGTGCCGAAGCAATAGGTCAGTTTGATTTGTTCGGCGGAGAAGCGGTCACTGCAGTTTCTGGTTTAGATATTGAAGTCCCAACAGGTGAGTGGGAAAAATCCATGTTGTTGTCCTATGAACGCGAAATGTTGGGCCTTTATGTTTCAGATCATCCATTACTTGGTGTCGAACATGTTTTGCGCGCCAATACCGATATGTCCATCAGCGAAATAGTTGATGATGGTGCTCAACACGAGTCAATTGTGACTATTGGTGGATTGATTACAAGTGTCACACGTAAGGTTTCTCGTCAAGGTGCCTCATGGGCTGTTGTTACAGTGGAAGACTTAGAGGGTTCACTAGAAGTTTTGTTCTTCGCTAATACTTACAACCAATATTCGATGTCGCTAACAGAAGATCGCATCGTCACGATTCGAGGTCGCGTTGATCGACGTGAAGACAAATTACGTTTTACAGCACTTGAAATGTCGATACCAGATATTAATGCGACTCCAACAGGCCCACTAGTCATTTCATTACCAATTCAACAGTGCACCCCACCAGTAGTTGATCGAATCAAGGAGATTTTGCGGTCTCATCCAGGTAAACGAGAAGTTCATTTGCAGTTAAATGACAACGGAAGCAGCACTGTAATGAAAGTTGATGCACTCATCACATCATCACCAAGTCTGAGCGCGGATTTGAAATCGATCTTGGGTCCCAACTGCCTCGTTTAAACTCCCTCGTATAATTTGGGCATCAAGGTTGGGGGCTCAGCCGTTACAATTGCCCAATGATTCGTACCGTTGACCTGCGCGGACGAACCCTGTCTAAAGCCCAATACAACATGGAACTTCCTCGTGCCACGCTCAATGTGCAGGATGCGATGGTGCTGATCGAGCCCATTCTGGAGCGAGTCAGGAATGGCAATGAGTCCGATCTGATCGCATTGGCTCAAGAGTTTGATGGAGTCACTCCAGTAGCCATCAAAGTTCCACAAATAGAACTTGATAAAGCGCTATCTCAATTAGATCCCGCGACCCGCACCGCGTTAGAGCTTTCAATTGTGCGCATTACAAAGGTTCACAACGATCAAGTTCGCACCGATAAAACAACCACAGTTGTGGATGGCGGAACAGTTACTGAAAAGTGGGTTCCGGTAGATCGCGTGGGCTTATATGTTCCTGGTGGACGCGCTGTGTATCCAAGTAGTGTCATGATGAATGTGATTCCAGCACAGATTGCAAAGGTTCAATCAATCGCTGTTGCTTCACCTCCGCAAAAAGAGTTTGGCGGGTTGCCTCACCCAACAATTCTTGCAACATGTGCCCTCCTCGGAATTACTGAGGTCTATTCGGTCGGGGGAGCACAAGCGATCGCCTTATTTGCCTATGGCATGGAAGGTGTGTGCGAGAAGGCCGATCTAGTAACAGGACCTGGAAACATTTATGTTGCTGCAGCAAAGCGTTCATTGAGAGGAATCATTGGTATTGATTCAGAAGCCGGACCTACTGAAATCGCAATACTTGCAGATTCTTCAGCGATTGCAGCAGATGTTGCTGCAGATTTAATCAGCCAGGCCGAACATGATGTTATTGCCGCTGCTGTATTAGTAACAGATTCAGTTGAATTAGCCGCTGCAGTTGAAGAGGAGCTAAAGATTCGAGTTGCCGCTACTAAGCACTCTGATCGAATTAAGGTTGCGCTATCTGGCGTGCAATCTGCGATCGCATTGGTTGATGATATGGCACAAGGTTTAGCTGTTGTAAACGCTTATGCTGCAGAGCACCTTGAAATTCAAACACGTAATGCACGTGCAGATGCAGCAAAGATTCGTAACGCAGGTGCGGTATTTATTGGACGATTCTCACCAGTTTCATTAGGTGATTACTCTGCAGGGTCAAACCACGTTCTTCCTACTGGTGGATGTGCATGCCACTCAAGTGGGCTCTCTGTACAGACTTTCCTACGTGGATTGCACTTTATCGAATACGGCCAAAAGGCATTTATTGACATCGTCGACACTGTTGTCACTTTGGCCAATGCTGAGGATTTACCGGCACACGGTGAAGCAATGACTGTGCGCTTGGAGAATTTGAAATGAGTTGGCCAAGTTGGTTGCCGCTGCGCGAAAATCTTCGCCCCTTATCTCCCTATGGCGCTCCACAGGTTCCGGCACAAGCAGCACTTAATACAAATGAAAATCCTTATTCACCTTCACCTGCTTTACAAAAGGCAATCATCGACGCTGTTGCAAAGGTTGCTGCTGACTTAAACCGCTACCCAGATCGTGATGCAACTGTTCTGCGCACAAAACTTGCGGAGTACATTAACGAGCAAAGTGGCACAAAGTTTTCAGCAGATAATCTCTGGGCGGCAAATGGATCTAACGAGGTTATTCAATCAATCTTTTTAGCATTTGCCCAAGGTCCAGTTTTAGGTTTCACGCCTTCCTATTCGATGCACCCGCTGATTGCAAAAGTAACTGGTGCAACCTGGATTGATGGAAAACGCAACGCTGATTTTTCTTTAAATACCGCTGATGCGGTGGCAGAAATCCAAAAGCACAAACCAACATTGACCTTTATTACAACGCCTAACAATCCAACCGGTGGTGCGGTCAC
>WLCR01000010.1 GCA_009705235.1 Actinomycetota bacterium
ATATAGATGGCCGAGATGAAGTAAGTATCGAAGAGGGGGTTGAATAATGCGCCATCTTTTGTCCATTGCTGATCTGAATAAATCTGATGCTGTATCAATTTTAGATACTGCAAGTGAATTAGCACGTGTAAGCGATGGCGCAGTTAAAAAACTGCCCACGTTGCGAGGTCGCACAATTGTAAATTTGTTTGCCGAGGATTCAACAAGAACTCGAATATCTTTCGAAGCCGCAGCAAAACGGTTATCCGCAGATGTGATTAATTTTTCTGCGAAGGGCTCAAGTCTCAGTAAAGGTGAGTCGTTGAAAGATACTGCAATGACTTTACAAGCAATGGGAGCAGACGCTGTCGTCATACGACATTCAGCATCGGGAGCTGCACAAAGATTGGCTGATTGCCATTGGATGTCTGGAAGTGTTGTTAACGCTGGTGATGGAACCCATGAACATCCGAGTCAAGCATTATTAGATGCCTTCACAATTCGTAAACATCTGGGTATGGGTGGCAGCGACTTATCTGGACTTAGTATTGCCATCGTGGGAGACATCTTACATTCACGGGTCGCGCGCTCAAATGTTTTACTACTATCGATGTTGGGAGCAAAAGTAACTTTGGTTGCACCGCCAACGTTGTTACCTGTAGGTATTGATAATTGGCCGGCAACAGTTTCATATGATTTTGATTCGATCATCCCTCATGTAGATGTTGTGATGATGTTGCGAGTTCAACAAGAGAGAATGTCAGATTTATTCTTTCCAAATGCACGTGAATACTCACGTTATTTTGGATTAAACACTGATCGTATGGCGAGTATGAAGAAGGGTGCAATTGTTATGCATCCAGGGCCGATGAATCGTGGTCTAGAAATCTCGGCTGAAGTTGCAGATAGCGCACGTTCAGTCATCACAGAGCAGGTAACTAATGGCGTCAGTGTGCGAATGGCGATTTTGTATGTACTACTTGCTGGTGGAGCCTTAGAAGTAGGGAGCAATTAAATGACTACTACGGACTATTTGATCAAGGGTATTTCATTACCTGATGGCTCAAGGACCGATCTAGCAATTCATGATGGCTTAATCGCATCGATTGGTAGCGACTTTATCGGTGAAGCGCGCACAACAATAGATGCAAAGGATTGCATAGTTTTACCTGGTCTAGTAGATCTTCATACTCATTTGCGTGAACCTGGACGAGAAGATGCCGAAACGGTTTTAAGTGGCAGTCGTGCTGGGGCAAAGGGGGGCTTCACCGCTGTTTCGGCGATGGCAAATACCTCACCGGTTGCAGATACTGCAGGAGTTGTTGAACAGGTTTATCGATTGGGGCAAGAGGCAGGCTTGTTGGATGTTTTCCCAATAGGTGCGGTGACGCAAGGATTGAAGGGAGAAGCACTCTCTGAAATCGGCGCAATGGCTGATTCAGTTGCCCGTGTCAGAGTTTTTAGTGATGATGGCAATTGCGTCTCAGATCCTTTAGTTATGAGACGGGCATTGGAATACATCAAGAAATTCGGGGGAGTGATCGCCCAACATGCGCAAGATCCACGGATGACTATCGGTTCTCAGATGAATGAGGGCGAAATATCTGCACGTCTGGGTCTTAAGGGATGGCCGGCGGTCGCAGAAGAAGCAATCATCGCGCGTGATGTTTTGTTGGCCGACCATGTGAAATCACGTTTACATATTTGTCATTTAACAACAGCCGGTGGTGTCGAAATTATTCGTTGGGCAAAAGCTCGGGGTATTGATGTAACAGCAGAGGTCACACCACATCACCTACTTTTTACTGATGATTTAGCTAGTTCTTATGATCCTGTATACAAAGTTAATCCACCACTGCGCACCGAAACAGATGTCTACGCACTCCGAGAAGCATTGGCAGATGGAACAATTGACATTGTTGCTACCGATCACGCACCACACCCCACTGAATCCAAAGAGTGCGAGTGGCAAGAAGCGGCTTTTGGAATGCTAGGACTGGAAACCGCTCTATCTATCGTGCAAAAAACCATGGTCGACACAGGTTTGATGAACTGGATCCAAGTTGCTGATCGGATGTCTATCGCACCTGCCCGCATTGGTGGCTATGAGAATCACGGGCAACCTTTGGTTGCTGGCGCAGTTGCCAATCTTGTTGTGATCAATCCAACCCAAAGATGGACTGTAGATCGCGATTTAGTTCTATCAAAGTCATCTAATACTCCATACCATGGTCACGAGTTGCCTGGCGTGATCACTCATACCTTCTACAAGGGCAAAGCCACATATAGCAACGGAAACGTCGCTTCTATCGGAGGCATGTAATGGCTAGTGCATATCTTGTCTTGGACGATGGACGAATATTCGAAGGATTCTCGTGGGCTGCCACCGGTAAAACTTTTGGTGAGGCGGTATTTCAAACAGGCATGACTGGGTATCAAGAAACTTTGACAGATCCTTCGTATCACAAACAAGTTGTGGTTATGACAGCCCCACACATCGGTAACACTGGTGTGAATGAGACTGATAATGAATCAGCAAAAATTTGGGTAGCGGGATTTGTCGTCCGTAATCCATCATCCGTTACCTCTAATTGGCGCGCACAGAATGATTTGGAGGCTGAACTCATATCCCAAGGGATTGTTGGTATTCAAGGTGTTGATACTCGTGCGATTACGCGCCACTTGCGAGACCGTGGGGCTATGCGGGTCGGAATATTTTCCGGGCTTGAATTAACTCGCGAAGAAATGGTCGTCGAAGTTCGTAAGACAGAGGCTATGACTGGTTCTTACTTGGTTCGCGATGTATCAACACCAACTACCGTGGTTATTCCGGCGATCGGAACAAAGAAGTTTACGATCGCAGCCATTGATCTCGGCATTAAGGGTGCAACACCTCGCGCTTTGGCAGAAAGAGGCGTTGAAGTTCATGTCATGCCTTTTAACTCCTCTTATGCAGAGATTATGGCTATTAACCCAGACGGAGTCTTTCTCTCAAACGGTCCTGGTGATCCCTCGACGATGACCGATGTGATTGACGTTGTTCGTGAATTGCTTGTAGCTGAAGTTCCACTCTTTGGGATTTGTTTTGGTCATCAAATTCTTGGTCGTGCTTTAGGTTTTGAAACCTATAAATTGCAATTTGGTCATCGCGGAATTAATCAACCGGTAATGGATAAGAACACCGGTAAAGTTGAAATAACCGCGCACAATCATGGATTTGCCGTAAAGGCCCCAATAGATGCTGAATTTGCAACTGTCTTCGGTCGCGGGGAAGTCACTCACACATGTCTAAACGACGGTGTAGTAGAAGGTTTGCAACTTCTAGATAGACCAGCATTTTCAGTTCAATATCATCCAGAGGCAGCTGCCGGTCCACATGATGCGGCATACCTTTTTGATCGATTCGTTGATCTAATGTCAAAGAAAGTAAACGCCTAATGCCTCTCGATACGACGATCAAAAGCGTTCTAGTGATCGGCAGCGGTCCAATTGTCATTGGTCAGGCCTGCGAATTTGATTATTCAGGAACACAAGCATGCCGCGTTCTTCGAGCCGAGGGGATTCGCGTCATTCTTATCAACTCTAATCCGGCAACGATTATGACTGATCCGGAATTCGCAGATGCAACATATGTTGAACCAATTACACCGGAAATCATCGAACAGATTATTGCTCACGAAAAACCTGATGCGGTTCTTGCAACATTAGGAGGCCAAACAGCTTTAAACGCTGCCATTGGATTGTACGAACGAGGTACATTGAAGAAGTACGGAGTTCGCCTGATTGGTGCCGATGTTGAGGCGATACATCGTGGAGAGAATCGGGAATTATTCCGTGGAATTGTAGAAAAGGTTGGCGGAGAATCGGCCAGATCCAAAATTTGTCATACCATGGAAGAAATCATGGAAGCGGTTGTTCATCTTAATTATCCAGTCGTTGTTCGTCCGTCATTTACTATGGGTGGATTAGGTTCTGGAATAGCCTTTAACGAGGCAGAACTACGACAAATCGCTGGTGCGGGGCTGCGTCATAGTCCAACTTCAGAGGTCTTGCTCGAAGAATCCATTATTGGATGGAAAGAATATGAACTTGAAGTTATGCGAGATCATAAAGATAACGTTGTAATTGTTTGCTCTATTGAGAATTTAGATCCAATGGGTGTACACACAGGTGACTCAATTACGGTAGCTCCGGCAATGACTTTGACAGATGTGGAATATCAAAAATTACGTGATCTCTCGATGAATATCATCCGAGAAGTGGGCGTAGAAACCGGTGGCTGCAACATCCAATTTGCGGTCAATCCCGATAATGGCCGCATCATCGTGATTGAGATGAATCCTCGTGTATCCCGTTCAAGCGCGTTAGCATCCAAAGCAACTGGATTTCCGATCGCAAAAATCGCCACGAAATTGGCGATTGGTTACACCTTAGATGAAATCCAAAACGACATCACGAAAGTTACTCCAGCATCTTTTGAACCAACTCTTGACTACGTTGTTGTGAAAGTTCCTCGTTTTGCATTTGAAAAGTTCGCAGATGCTGATCCTCGCTTAACAACAACTATGAAAAGCGTAGGCGAAGCGATGGCTATTGGTCGTTCCTTTTCTGAGGCTCTCATGAAATCGCTTCGATCTCTTGAACGTAAAGAAGCAATCTTTTCCTGGCCAGTGGTAACGCAAACAGAGATGCTTTCATTGCTCCAATCAATGAAAATACCAACTGAATACAGGTTGCAACAGGTACAAAAGGCCATGTGGGCAGGAGCAAGTGTTGAACAGGTATATGAGGCGACTAAAATAGATCGTTGGTATTTGCGACAAATCGAGATTATCAATGAGCAAGCTTTGGTTATTTCTCAACCCGGCGAATTATCAAAGGAACTTCTTCGCACTGCCAAAGCCCAAGGTTTTTCGGATAGTCAAATTGCGATCCTACGAGGTGTGAGTGAAGATGAGGTGCGCAGAGCACGCCATCATTTAGACATACGTCCTGTGTATAAAACCGTTGATACATGTGCGGCCGAATTTGAGGCATTCACTCCGTATTACTATTCAAGTTATGAAGAAGAAACTGAAGTTCGAACGCGAACAACTCCTGCAGTAATTATTTTGGGGAGTGGCCCAAATCGGATTGGACAAGGAATCGAATTTGACTACTCATGCGTTCACGCATCTTTCACCTTGCGAGAAGCTGGTTACGAAACAATCATGGTTAACTGCAATCCAGAGACTGTTTCTACAGATTACGACACCAGTAATCGTCTATATTTTGAACCCTTAACTCTTGAAGATGTTTTGGAAGTTGTCCACGCAGAGACACAAGCTGGTCCAGTTTTAGGTGTAATTACCCAATTAGGTGGACAAACACCACTCGGTTTAGCCGCTGGTTTGAAAGCTAACGGAGTCACGATTCTTGGAACTTCTCCTGACGCAATTAATCTTGCCGAAGAACGTGGCGCTTTCGGAAATATCTTGGCAGAACAAGGTTTAAAGGCACCACAGTTTGGAATGGCCTCTTCTCAATTAGAAGCAACCACAATTGCTCATGAAATCGGCTACCCAGTATTGGTTCGTCCCTCATTTGTTCTTGGTGGCAGAGGCATGGAAATTGTTTATGATGATGCCGCTCTAGGCGGATTCATTACACGGGCCACAGATATCACCCCCGATCATCCTGTTCTAGTCGATAGATTTTTAGATAACGCAGTTGAGATTGATGTCGATGCACTTTTTGATGGACACGAACTCTTTCTCGGTGGCGTCATGGAGCACATCGAGGAAGCAGGCATTCACAGTGGTGATAGTGCCTGCGTTCTTCCTTCAATGACGGTGACGGATGAACAACGTGCTGAGATACGAATTGCAACTGAGAAAATCGCGCGTGGCGTTGATGTTCGAGGTTTGATAAACATTCAATTTGCCATAGCCGACGATACGCTTTATGTTCTGGAAGCCAATCCACGAGCTTCACGAACAGTTCCGTTTGTAAGTAAAGCAACTGGTGTTCCGTTGGCAAAAGCTGCCGCAAGAATCTCCGTTGGTTCAACTATCGCTGAGCTTCGGGCAGAAGGTTTACTACCAACATCTGGCGATGGAGTTGCTCAAGGTGTTTCAGTAAAGGAAGCAGTATTGCCGTGGAATCGTTTCCGTCGCACCGATGGTCGAGGAGTCGATGCCGTATTGGGCCCTGAAATGCGTTCGACAGGTGAAGTTATGGGTATATCTCCGACATTTGGTGAAAGCTACGCAAAGAGTCAGATCGCTGCTTTTGGTCCGTTACCAAAATCTGGAACGGTTTTTATTTCCTTGGCAGATAAGGATAAGGGAACTGGAATAGAACCTGCCATGGGATTTTCTGATCTTGGTTTTCATATCCTTGCAACAGAAGGTACTGCCATATATTTACGAAAGCACGGAATAGAGTGCACAACAGTCCGTAAGAACTCTGAAGGAACCGGAGCAATGGGCGAGAAAACGATTGTAGATATCATAAATTCAGGCGAAATTAATCTAGTGATTAATACACCAGTCGGCCGTGGAACTCGTGCAGATGGATGGGCTATTCGTACTGCTGCCGTTCAACGCTCTATTCCCTGCATAACCACAACCGCTGGTTTTAGCGCTGCTGTAGATGCAATTAGTTTCCTACAAAGCAGCCCCTTAAGTATCAAATCATTGCAGGAATGGTTGGCCTAAATGTCTCAAATAAATCGAAGTGCACAGCAATTGCTAGCGCCAATTATTAGCAATAAAAAAGTGGGTCAATATCACCAGATTATTGTGAACGTGGGCGATTTAGCATCGAATTGTAAGCCGGGAAATTTTGTAGCGATCAATGTTGGTGGAGATACATCCAGCATGATTTTGCGGCGAGCTTTTGCAATTTCGCGGGTATCGGTAAGCGCAACTTTTGGTGGCACTATGGAACTCATCGTGGCGCCACATGGTCAAGGCAGTAAGTGGTTATGTGCCCAAGGTGAGGGTGTTGTCTTAGATATCGTCGCACCACTTGGAACTGCTTTTGGTATTCCCACTGAAGCTGTCTCGGTTTTATTGGTAGGAGGGGGATATGGCTCAGCCCCATTGTTTGGTTTAGCAGAAGTACTCAATGCTCGTGGGTGCAGAGTTGACATGTTGCTAGGCGCTAGTACAGCGTCAAAAATATATGCACCTATGGAAGGCAAGCGCGCCGTCAATTCAATCCGCATTTACACAGAAGATGGCACCATGGGGCAGATGGGAAGAGTTACCGATCCTATTCCCGAGATCATTAATGATTTAGATGTTGCTGTTGTCTACTCTTGCGGACCGATGGCGATGTTGTCGGCAATAACTAAAATAACGGATTCTCTGTCAGTTGTTCATCAATGCGCAGTAGAAGAAGCCATGGCCTGCGGTATCGGTGTGTGCATGACGTGTGTTTTACCTGTGAGAAATGATGATGGATCTGTTGCAATGCTACGTTCATGTATCGATGGTCCTGTTATGGATGGTTCTAAAGTGCAGTGGAGTCAGGTTGGGCAGCAGCTATGAGTTCATTAGATTTTTCTACCACCATCGGCAACACCTGGTTTCCAGCGCCAACCTTTACCGCTAGTGGCTGTGCAAGCTCTGGTCGTGAATTAGCGCAATTTTTTCCGTTACGTGACATGGGTGGAGTCGTGACCAAATCAGTAATGTCTAAAGTTAGAAACGGACGACCGACTCCACGCATGGCTGAAACGCCAAGTGGAATGTTAAATTCGATCGGGCTGCAAGGACCTGGTATCGATGCATTTATAGCTAAAGACATTCCTTATCTAGTAGAGCAAAAAGCTCGCATTATTGTTTCAATAGCAGGAGAAACTGCGGAAGAGTATTCAACATTAGCCCGTAAGTTAAGAACAGTGTCGGGTATTAGCGCAATAGAGGTAAACATCTCATGTCCTAATGTAGAAAACCGTGGTCTAGTTTTCGCATGTGACCCCGAAGCTTCGCGTCGTGTAATTGATGGGGTCCGCCGTACGATCGGGGGAGAACTTCCGATTATTGCAAAATTGTCTCCTGATGTGACAGACCTAGTGTCGATCGCACGAGGTGTAGTAGATGCTGGCGCAGATGGATTAGCACTCATTAATACTGTACTGGGTATGGTCATTAACGTAGACACGATGCGACCCCATCTCGGAGGAAAAACTGGAGGTTTATCCGGTCCAGCTATTCGACCCATTGCCGTGCGCGCGGTTTATCAAGTTCATGCGGCGCTTCCGAATGTTCCAATATTGGGTATGGGTGGAGTTTCAAGTGGCAAGGATGCATTGGAAATGATTTTAGCTGGCGCAAGCGGTGTATCTATTGGTACTGCAAGTTTTGGCAATCCAACAGCGATAATGAAGATCCAGAACGAACTCAAGCAGTTGCTTCTTGATCGAGGTTTCACATCGCTTAAACAAGCCATTGGATACGCACATCGACCAGAGTCGGAGAATATTCATGAGTAAAGCCCCAATTGTTTTAGCAGTTGATACCCCTGAATTAGCGACAGCTATTGAATGGGTTAAGGCGACCCATGATTATGTATCAGTATTCAAACTTGGTCTGGAATTTTTTTTAACCTTTGGAAGCGATGGCGTTAAAGCGATTAAAGATGTAACTGATGCGGATATTTTTCTAGATCTGAAGCTCCACGACATTCCACATACGGTTAGTGGTGCTGCAAGAGCAGTGTCACATTTGTCCCCGAAGTATTTGACGGTTCATGCATCTGGCGGTTCAGCCATGATTCAAGCGGCTGTTGATGCATCACCGAAGACACATGTCACTGGGGTCACAATTTTAACCTCGTTGTCTGATGAGGATGTCAGCACGATTGGATTTGCTAACAATGCTCTGAATTCAGCTGTCGGTTTGGCCAAATTGGCCGTAACTGCCGGGGCAGGCGCAATTGTTTGCTCTCCATTAGAAATCGCAGCCATTCGTAATGCGGTAGGTAATTCTCCAATCATTATTACTCCCGGTGTTCGTCCCGCAGATTCATCGGCGACCGATGATCAAGTCCGCACGATGACACCAAAAGCTGCGATAGGAATCGGAGCAAGCTTGGTTGTTATCGGACGTCCCATCACTCACAGTTGGAGCCTTGGAGCGAAAGCTATGAGTGAGCGTGCTGCTCAAATAGCTAGCGAACTTATCTAGATTTCAGGCTAGATTTCTCATATGGGATTACCACCGCAGTTGACCCCCGATCAGCGCCATCAAGCGTTGCTAAAAGCTGCCGGCTCTCGGAAACGTCGGGCCGAGGTGAAAGCGAAAATAAAAACTGGTGAATTTTCCATCGACAAAATTCTGGAACTTGCTAAAGAAGATGAAGCAGTTGCAAAGATGCGAGTACGAGAACTATTAGAGTCTTTGTCCGGCGTCGGAAAAGTTCGCGCTCAATCATTAATGGAGCGACTAAATATCTCATCCTCTCGTAGGATTCAAGGCCTAGGTCGTTTACAAATTGGGCAGTTGCGCGAGGAGTTCATGAAATCAGAACATGCGAATAGTCCAGGCACTCTAATCGTTCTTTCTGGACCAGGTGGAGTTGGTAAAAGTACAGTTGCACAAAAAGTCCGTGAGGCTAGTGATTTTTGGGTGAGCGTGAGTGCAACAACTAGAAAACCTCGAAACAATGAAATTGAAGGTCATGATTATTATTTCGTTAGTGATGAAGAGTTCAGTCGTATGATCAACGCTGACGAATTCTTAGAATGGGCAGAATTTGCAGGTAATCGCTATGGAACTCCGCAAGAACAAGTGGAACATGCATTATTGCTCGGCAAGAATGTCCTTTTGGAAATTGAAATTGAAGGCGCAAAGCAAGTTAAGGCACATCTGCCGCAATCCATTTTGGTATTTCTTGAGCCTCCTACGTGGGAGGAGTTAGTCGCTCGTTTGGAAGGACGGGGCACTGATAGCCCGGAGAGGCGCGCTGAACGGTTGGAATTGGCTCAGGAAGAGCTCGCTGCCGCAGCATTTTTCGATGTTGTTCTCATAAATGACCAGGTCGAGAGCGTGGTCAAGAAACTGGTAGAGTTGACCCATAATTAGTAGGTGCTATTAATTCGGTATTGATCAATGAAGCGGGGTACACCATGGATGGAATTACTAATCCACCGATTGACGAACTTCTAGACAAAAGTGGTTCCAAGTACAGCTTAGTTTTGTACGCCGCAAAGCGAGCGCGTCAGATTAATGCATATTATTCACAACTCGGAGAAGGTCTTCTTGAGTACGTCGGACCACTAGTTGAAACCCATGTACATGAAAAGCCTCTTTCTATAGCTCTTCGAGAAATAAATGAAGGTCTTCTTACAATCGAAAACCTCGAGCCAACAGCTTAAAACTTTTCTATGTCACTAAGGGGCCGTGAAGTTGTACTCGGCGTTGGTGGTGGGATTGCAGCCTATAAATCCTGCGACGTGTTGCGACGTCTTCAAGATCGAGGTTACTCCGTCACAGTTGTGCCAACTCCATCCTCTTTAAACTTTGTAGGCAAGGCAACATGGGAGGCACTCTCTGGTCGACCTGCAAATACACAAGTTTGGGAGAATGTTCATACAGTTCCACACATAGCCTTAGCAGATTCTGCTGATTACTTCTTAATTGCCCCTGCTACAGCAGATTTAATCGCACGTTTAGCAGCAGGTCGAGCCGATGACCTGCTTACTAATTTAGTTCTTGCTTCAGATGTCCCGAAAATGTTGGTTCCGGCCATGCATCCTTCCATGTGGCTTGATCCCGCAACAGTTTCAAATGTTCAAACTCTGCGAACGCGTGGATTTATTGTGATGGATCCCGACGTTGGCCGATTGACCGGTAATGACCTTGGACCCGGACGTTTTCCTGAAACCTCATCAATCCTAGAAAAATTCGATGCACTGACAGGCAACATTCAAGATTTCAAAGGTAAGCGAATACTTGTAACAGCAGGTGGAACACGCGAAGCAATAGATCCTGTGCGGTTTATTGGCAATAAATCTTCAGGTAAACAGGGGATTGCGATAGCTCTTGCCGCACGCGATCGAGGCGCAATTGTTCATCTAATTGCGGCAAACTTTGATACCTCTAAATTGGACGGAATCGAAATTTCAAAGGTTGAAAGTACTGCAGACATGCAAAAGGTATTGTCACAACAATTTCCGTTGTGCGATGTACTGATCATGAGCGCTGCAGTTGCCGATGCGCGTCCTAAAAGTCTGTCCATGGATAAGATTAAGAAAGCACTGTTTGGCAGTATTGACTTAGAAGAAAATCCCGATCTGTTGGCTTCTTTGGCCGCATCTAAAAAAGGTCAACTAATATTTGGCTTTGCCGCAGAAACTAAGGATCACCTGCAAGAGGCTCGCAGGAAGCTTGAGGCAAAGGGGTTAGATTTGATTTATGTTAATGATGTTTCTGGCGGGGCGATATTTGGCCAGGACCAGACTATGGGTACCATTCTCCTACGCAATGATGCGGATATAGCGGTCAAGGAAGTCTCCAAAGACGCTCTCGGAAATTTACTTCTTGATCAAGCCATCCGGCAGTTAGGTTAAAAAAATGTCAAAGCGTCTTTTCACTTCAGAATCAGTTACCGAAGGCCACCCAGATAAGATCGCAGATGCGATCTCAGATGCTGTTCTGGATTCATTATTATCACAGGATAAAAAGAGCCGTGTTGCAGTTGAAACGCTGATCACCACAGGCCAGGTACATGTTGCCGGTGAGGTAACAACTGATGGATATGCAGATGTGATGGGTATTGTCCGCGATACTGTTTTGAATATTGGATATAACTCTTCTGACAAGGGTTTTGATGGCAATAGTTGTGGAGTATCGATCTCGATTGGTCAACAATCACAAGATATTGCACAGGGCGTCAATGATGCCTACGAACATCGTGTTACTTCAGCTGTTGATCCTTTGGACTTGCAAGGTGCTGGCGATCAAGGGTTAATGTTTGGGTATGCGTGTGATGACACAAAGGAGTTAATGCCTTTGCCTATTTGGCTGGCACACGCACTTGCGCAGCAGCTAACAAAGGTACGCAAATCTGGTGCTTTGCCTTACCTTCGTCCTGATGGAAAAACTCAGGTAACTATCGAATATGAAGGTGATCGAGCTATAGCCTTGAATACCGTTGTGATTTCAAGCCAGCATGCTGAAGAGGTAGATGTTGTTAAGAAGCTAACACCAGAAGTTATTGAATATGTTATCGATCCAATTTTGGCGAGCATAGATTTACCTAAATCGGAACTGCGCACTTTGATTAACCCAACTGGTCGATTTGTAATTGGTGGCCCAATGGGAGATGCAGGGTTAACAGGTCGTAAAATCATTGTTGATACCTACGGTGGAATGGCACGCCACGGCGGAGGTGCATTTAGCGGCAAAGATCCGTCAAAGGTGGATCGTTCAGCGGCTTATGCCATGCGATGGGTTGCTAAGAATGTGGTTGCAGCCGGTCTTGCTCGTCGTTGCGAGGTTCAAGTTGCCTATGCAATCGGTAAGGCCCAGCCGGTTGGTGTTTTTGTAGAAACCTTCGGAACTGAAACTGTTCCTGTTTCTAAAATCCAAGATGCAGTTTTGGCAGTATTTGATCTTCGACCAGCGGCGATTATTCGAGATCTTGATTTACTTCGTCCTATTTATTCACTTACAAGCGCGTATGGTCACTTCGGTCGTGAACTTCCCGAGTTCGCATGGGAACGAACCGATCGTGTGTCAGCGCTTCAAAACGCAATCAAGTAGTCGGTGGCAACGCCGAAGCTCTTTCGATTAAAGGCTGAAGTTGCACCTGCATCTTCTGGGCCTAGAGCTCTGGTTTTGCCCTACGCGCGTGTTCGAGTTGATACAGGTGTTTTCCATTTGGATCAGCTGTATGAGTATCTGATTCCCGAAAAACTATCCGACTCAATTCGCGTAGGGGTTCGCGTGCAGTTACCTTTTGGTAACAGAGAGACTGAGGGCATAGTTGTAGAGCGGGTGGCCGAACCCGAAAGAGCCGGTGAATTAAAGAGCATCACTAAGGTGTTATCAGGGATCCCAGTAGCCACTTGTGAAAGTTTCAAACTGATTGATTTAATGTCCCGCCGTTATGCGTGTAACCCATGGGATCTAATACGCTCCGCTATACCTCCTCGTGTTGCATCCGTTGAGAAGAGTATTTCCTTTGGTGTGCCAGAACCTCACAAGAGCGTCAAGCAATCAATTGCATTCCAAACCCTTGCACCTTTTATCCAGGCACATGAGCAAGTAATTCCGTTGGTCAAAGAAAATCAACACGCAGGTTCTATCTTAATCATTGCTCCTAATGAAAAGGAAGTAGATCTAATCTTCGCTGCACTACGAACATCGTCAGTAGTGGTTCTAAAACTAACTGCCGCGATGCCTCGCGATGAGCGATATCGAAACTATCTTCAAGCGATTAATGGTTCGAACTGCATCGTAATAGGAACCCGAAGCGCGATTTTTGCACCTATTAGAAACCTGGGGACCATCATCATTCATAAGGAGTCTTCATTTGATCATTACGAACTTCGCTCTCCAGGTTGGAATTCAAGATCCATTGCTCTTATTCGCGCGCGCACCGAGTCTGTTAAGTTGATACTAACTGGTTTCTCTCCGTCGATTGAAATATCGCAACTGATCGAAGAAAGAGAAGTCAAGTTTTACAATTCGAGGCAAACAGTAAGCGTTAAAGCTTTCACACCAAATGAAGGGGCTTTACTGCCAGGAAGAATTTTCTCTGAGATCAAAAAGGCTCTGAATGTGGGACCCGTCTTGTTTATCGCCCCTAGAAAAGGCTATGGCAACGCTTTGCTGTGCGCTCATTGTCGTAACGTGGCTTCTTGTGATTGTGGCGGTCGATTGTCCGTTACGGCGAAAAATAAAGCTCCCACTTGTGTTCATTGCGGTACTTCATTTCAAGACTGGAAATGTTCTTTCTGTAATCGTGACAAACAGTATTTAGCCGGTCGCGGTATCGAGCGGGCTGCTGAAGAGATTTCACGAGCCTTTCCGAAGTTTCCAGTTATTGTCTCAGCTGGTGATGTTATTAAAGATCGAATAGAACCTAAGTCAGCGCTAGTACTTGCAACAGCCGGAGCCCAGCCACAGGTAGAAGGCGGGTACGCAGCGGTCGTGATTTTGGATGGAGTGCGCTTCTTTTCTCACACGGATTTGCGCACACAGGAACGTGCACGTGAGCTCTTCCTTGAATCTGCTTCAATGATTTCCAAAAATGGAACGGTTCTTTTAGTTATTGAGGATTCCCATCCTGTTGTATCAGCGATCGCTCGTTGGAATGTTGCGCCACTACTAAAGAGAGAATTGAGTGAACGCACTGAACTACATCTCCCTCCTTCAGTTTTCTCGGTGGTTTTGGCTATGGATCAATCTATTGGGATGCAGATTTACAACGGGCTCAAGAAGGCATCCGTAGAGGGCCGTATACCAAATTCATCTAATATCTATGGCCCCACCGAAATATCAAAGGGGCAGGTAAAAATCGTCATACATGCCGACAAGAAGGACTCACAAGCTTTAACAGATGTGGTTCATGAACTCCAACGACGCAGAAGTATTGCAAAGAAGGAACTTTTCACGCTTAGAGTTGAACCATATTCACTGTGATGAATTGATAGACTAACGCCGTGTCTATTCAAGAAATACGATTCTTCGGAGATCCGGTGTTAACAACTCCGGCATCCTTAGTAGTCGATTTTGATAAAGAATTGCGAGTGCTGGTCCAAGATTTAACTGACACGATGCTAGATGCCCCCGGTGCTGGGTTAGCCGCACCACAAATCGGCGTTTCTCTGCGTGTTTTTGTTTGGGATGTAGATGAACAACTTGGTCACCTAATTAATCCCGTACTAACTTTGAGTGAAGAAATGCAAGAGGGCGAAGAAGGGTGTCTTTCCTTTCCAGAGATTCGATATGAAACACCTCGAGCCATGAGAGCCGTTGCAAAAGGTTTCAATATGTACGGGGAACCGATCACCGTTGAAGGTTCTGAGTTTTTAGCACGTGCTTTGCAGCATGAGACTGATCATCTGGATGGAATCTTATTCATCGACAAATTGTTACCGGAGGATCGAAAACTTGCGATGAAGGAAATCCGTGAATCAGAGTGGTTCAATCTGGCTACTGAACAGGGTCGAGCAATTCAAGTAAAGGATTCTCCACACACAATTTTCGGACGGAATTCTTAGTGCGTATCGGAGTAGCCGCTACTCCGGATGTAGCAATACCAACCTTGAGTTGGTTACTGCAGTCGGAACATGAAATTGTCTTAGTTATCACACAACCTGACCGCCCAGCTGGACGTGGTCGTATCCTTAAGCAATCTGTGATTGCCGATTGGGCCAATGATCATCAGATACCAGTTGTTAAGCCAGACAATCCAAAGGATTTGATCGGAAGAATTGAAGATTTGGATTTAGTATTAACTATCGGTTATGGAGTGTTGCTTCCAGAGAGCATCTTGAATTTGCCCAGAAATGGTTTCCTAAATCTACATTTCTCATTGCTTCCCGCATACAGAGGAGCTGCACCTGCTCAGAGAGC
>WLCR01000100.1 GCA_009705235.1 Actinomycetota bacterium
AACACTGGCCCTTGGTTACGCAATTGAAAAGACCATTGGATTCCGCATTGCAAAGGATGCAGAAGTCGAAGGTATTGATCTCAGCGAACACGCTGAGACTGCTAATGAAATGTCTAGCTCATCACGCGGAGGTGCTTTCTAATGAAACTTATTACAGCGATCTTGAAGCCATTCAAGTTAGAAGATGTTAAGAACGCATTGCAAGCCGCCGGCATCACCGGAATGACGGTTTCAGAAGCCAGTGGATTTGGTCGACAGCGTGGACATACCGAGGTCTATCGCGGTGCTGAATACACGGTTGATCTAGTTCCAAAGGTTCGACTAGAAGTTTTGGTAGATGACAAAGACTCAGATTCTGTAGTCGATGTGATCGTCAAAGCTGCTTCAACAGGGTCAATTGGTGACGGAAAGGTTTGGACGACACCAGTTGATCAGGTAATTCGCGTACGTACGGGAGAGCGCGGGAGCGAAGCAATCTAGACTTACGTCTATGAGTACCCGTGAGAGGCGAGAAAGGTCCAACGAGCGCGATCGCGCCCTCTCAAAATTATTTCATGATGCTCTAAACACACATTGTGAAGCAGATGCGGGCAAAGAGATTGCACTCACCGCGGTCGGAGGTTATGGCCGCGGTGAGTTATCTCCCGGATCAGATCTAGATATCTTGATCTTGCACAATGGCAAAATTTCACAAGAAAAGTTAAAAGCAATAGTTAATGATTTGCTCTATCCGCTGTGGGACAAAAACAGTGTTGATCACTCCGTTAGAACAAGAAGTGAAACCAGAGAAGCAGCTGCGGCCGATTTACGCGTTGCTACAGGATTGCTAGATATTCGCTTGATTGCAGGTAATACAGATTTAGTTGCTGCCGTGCAAGGCGATGCTCTTGAATATTGGCGCAAAGATACAAAGCGCAACCTTCCAGAGTTAGAAAAAACACTCTCAGATAGACATGAACGCGCTGGTGAGCTGGCCTATTTACTAGAACCAGATTTAAAGGAAGCGCGGGGAGGCTTGCGGGATATACAAGCCCTACGTGCCATTTCACTATCTGGCGCAGTACATGTCCCTCTTGAAAAAATAAGTTGGGCAGAATCAACACTTAATAATGTTCGTGAAGCTTTACATACGGCAAGTGGTCGAGGTAAAGATCGTTTACTTTTTCAGGAGCAAGATAAAGTCGCAAAAATTCTTGATTACAAGGATGCGGACGCGATGATGAGCGATGTGGCAAGGGCTGCACGTTCTGTTGATTATTTGCTGGATTACACGTGGCATGCTTTAGAGCACAAAGGCAAAGATGGCTTAAGTCGGATAATGCGTCGACCTCGAGTTGTCACGGTAGCAAAAAATGTTAGCGCAGCAAATCGCGAAATAATTATTGATCCGTTCACCTCTTTTGATGAGGACCCTGTAGTTGGCCTAAGGGCTGCAGCAACTGCTGCTCAGCTTGGACTCCCACTCTCGTTAGATACCTGCACCGAAATGTCTCTTGCATTAAACAATGGGCAAGGGGTTTTGCCCAATCCTTGGCCTCGTGAAGCTCGCGAGTTATTAATAACCCTTATTGGCGCGGGTGAAACGATGGTCGGAGTTTTTGAAACTTTGGATCAAGAGGAGATCATTTTTCATTGGATACCTGAATGGTTAAGCGTGAGATCTCTGCCTCAACGAAATGCACTCCATAGACATACTGTTGATCGCCATATGGTTGAAACTGCTGTCCATGCGGGAGGCTTAACTCGAAAAGTGCACAGACCAGACTTGTTGCTTTTTGCTGCGTTGTTCCACGACATTGGCAAGGGCACAGAAGAAGATCACTCTGAGCGGGGTGTGCGTTTAATAGAACCTATTGCTCGACGAGTGGGTTTTGACGATAAAGATATTGAAACTTTAAAAGTTTTAGTCCAACACCATTTGTTATTGTCATCTACTGCAACTCGTCGAGATTTAGATGATCCTGCAACAATTCAATCTGTAGTCACATTAATTCCTGATGCCAATACTTTAGAGCTATTGCATGCCTTGAGTATCGCTGATGGCGAAGCAACTGGCAGCGCCGGTTGGAGTGATTGGAAGGCAACGTTGGTTGCAGAGTTAGTAAGTAAAGTTAGAAAAGCAATGGATGGTGTCGAGGTTGCTCAACAGCCAATGATGAGCGAAGAGCAAATTATGTTGGCTGCAAAAGGTGAGCTAAGAATTACTCTTGAGCAACACTCAAGTGGCTATGCCGTCGAAGTTATTTCACCTGATAAACCGGGCCTACTTTCGATTGTTGCCGGTGTGTTTAATATTTCTCGACTAGATGTTAAATCTGCTCGCACAAAGACTCTTGGAAATTCTGCAGTGATGTATTGGATCGTTACCCCTGAACCACATGCACCAGAAGTTACGGAAGCTCGCCTGCACCAACTTATTGCTGCGGCTTTGAAGGATTCAGCAGATGTTGAAGAAAAGTTGATTGCTAGAGCTAAGGCATATGCATCAATTCCTACAATTCCTGTACCCGATCCTGAGGTGGAATTCTTTACAGATGCGGCAACTGATGCAACGGTGATTGAAGTGCGAAGCCACGATAGACCGGGACTACTTTTTAGAATTGGTGCAGCAATTACCGAATCTAAAATCGATATTCGATCTGCAATTGTTACTACCCTGGGAGCAGAAGCCATTGACACCTTGTATGTAACCGAATTAACAGGAGGACCACTTACACCTGAGCGGGCTGCAGAGGTCGCTTCGCATCTAAAGCAGGCCTTGAAGTAGTCTTAGGCTCTCATGTTTGAATCATTGACATCCCGTTTTAGCAGAGCGTTCTCTTCACTTCGCTCACGCGGCAAGATTTCATCCTCAGATATCGAGACAACCTGCGAAGAAATCCGCCAAGCATTGCTGGAATCAGATGTGGCCTTATCTGTTGTTGAGGATTTCATTACAGATATTCGACAGAAGTCATTAGCTGCACTTCCAACCTTGCAATCAGGCAGCAATCAAGCAAATGCCATCTTTGAAATTGTTAACTCAAGCCTTATTGAGATTCTTGGGGGACAAGCCCGCAGAGTTCGCTTTGCTAAAAATCCACCAACAGTGATCATGCTTGCCGGATTGCAAGGTGCTGGTAAAACAACTTTGGCCGGAAAGTTGGCAAAGTTTTATGCCGATCAGGGAAATACACCGCTATTAGTTGCATCTGACTTACAACGCCCCAACGCTGTTACGCAGCTGCAAGTAGTTGGTGAATCAGTTAACGTCCCTGTTTTTGCTCCTGAACCTGGAAATGCCGAGACTTCTGGGATATATGGTGGCGATCCTGTAAAGGTTGCAAAAGCTGGTATTGAGTTCGCTAAATCTAAGCAATACAACATGGTCATCGTTGATACGGCCGGTCGCCTAGGTGTTGATGAAGATTTAATGAAGCAAGCATCTGATATTCGAGATGCCGTTAATCCTGATGAAATTTTATTTGTAGTAGATGCGATGATGGGTCAAGATGCCGTCAGAACTTCTCAAGCATTCTTAGATGGTGTTGGTTTTGATGGAGTAGTGCTCACCAAGCTTGATGGTGATGCCCGAGGTGGCGCAGCACTTTCTATCGCATCAATGACAAAGCGCCCCATCATGTTTGCATCAACTGGTGAAAAACTTCACGAGTTCGATATTTTCTATCCAGAGCGTATGGCTTCACGAATTTTGGGACTTGGCGATGTTGCAACACTTGCAGAACAGGCAAAGAAAGCATTTGATACAGATACTTCAGCAAAGATTGAGGCAAAGTTTGTAAGTGGCGAAGATTTCACACTTGAGGACTTTCTAGAGCAATTGCAGGCCATGTCCAAAATGGGAAACATGTCCAAAATTCTGGGAATGTTGCCAGGTGCGGGTCAAATGAAAAAACAGATTGAGAACTTCGATGAGAGCGAGATAGTTCGTACAAAGGCAATTGTTCAATCAATGACACCTGCAGAGCGCCGAGAGCCAAAACTTCTTAATGGTTCACGACGTGCACGCATTGCATTGGGTTCTGGCCGAAAGGTTTCAGATGTAAATAATCTGGTGGACCGATTCTCAGCGGCTCAGAAGATGATGAAACAGGTTCGAAACGGTGGAATGCCAGCGGGGATGCCTCCAGGGATGGGCATGCCGGCTCTACCGAAGGTGAACAAGCCAATTAACAAGAAGAAGTCCAAATCAGGCAATCCAGCTAAGCGAGCGCTAGAACAGGGTCAATAACCCCCGATTTCGCATCTGAGGGCTTGAATGGCAGAATTAGCAACCTGTTGAAGGGGCCCTCTACCCCCAGCAACATCCACAATTCGATAGTCATATGAATTGATTGCGCACCCCGCTGCGATTGATACGCATGGCACACATGTACAGGAGTACAACTTTCTTGGCTACAAAAATTCGTTTAATGCGCATGGGCAAAATCCGCACACCATTTTTCCGCGTTGTCGTAACAGATGCACGTAAGGCACGTAACGGTT
>WLCR01000101.1 GCA_009705235.1 Actinomycetota bacterium
AATCGGAAAGATTTCATCAAAGGTAACCGGTACGCGTATTAAGTGGTGGAGTGATCGTCAGATTTTCCTTAAAGAAGCAGAACTTGATCTAGAAGACATCTACGCACGTGCCCGCCAAACTTCTTATTTAGTCCCTGGATTAACACTGATTGTTAATGACAATCGCACAAAAACAAAGACTACTGAAACCTTCTTCCACAAGAGCGGTATCACCGAATACTGTAATTATTTGCAGCCAGATGAACCAGTTGGCGATGTGATTCGAATTTACGGTACAGGTCACTATCAGGAGACTGTTCCTGTTCTAGATGACAAGGGCCATATGGTCTCTACCGAAGTAGAGCGCGACATGGAAGTTGATATCGCAATGAAGTGGGGCAATGGTTTTGAGACCACTCAGCGCTCATTCGTAAACATTATTGCCACACCAAAAGGTGGAACTCACGTTGTTGGTTTTGAAAAAGCGCTAGTCAAGGTTGTTAACGAAGCTCTTCGTTCTACAAAAACTTTGTCAAATAAAGAAATTGATGTCATCAAAGACGATGTGCTTGAGGGTCTAACTGCTGTCGTAACAGTTCGTATGTCAGAGCCACAGTTTGAAGGACAGACAAAGGAAGTTTTAGGCACTGCTGCAGCTAACAGAATTGTTTCAGCCGTGGTTGCAGATAAGATGAAGGAATACTTCAACACTACAAAGCGAATCGATAAAGCTAATGGTCGCCTTGTTCTTGAAAAGATTGCAGCAGCATCTCGCACACGTATTAGCGCACGTGCTCACAAGGACCTGCAGCGTCGTAAGAACGCACTGGAATCTTCATCACTTCCTACAAAACTTTCAGATTGTCGCTCAGAGGATGTAACACGTACTGAATTATTTATCGTAGAAGGTGACTCCGCACTTGGCACCACCAAGGCAGCACGTAACAGCGAATTCCAAGCAATTTTGCCTATTCGAGGAAAAATCTTGAATGTACAGAAAGCATCGCTATCGCAGATGCTTGAAGATAAAGAGTGCGGATCGATCATTCAGGTAATCGGTGCCGGTTCTGGAAAATCCTTTGAATTAGATGAAGCGCGCTACGGCCGCATTATCTTGATGTCAGATGCTGACGTCGATGGCGCACACATTCGTTGCCTGTTATTGACCCTGATGTATCGCTATATGCGCCCACTGATTGATTCAGGTCGCGTATTTGCTGCTATTCCACCTCTGCACCGCATCGAAGTTATGGGCGGGGGAGGCAAGAAGGGCGAATACATCTACACATACAGTGATGATGAAATGAAGAAGGTAACCGCAGATCTTAAGAAGTCAGGCAAGCGCTGGAAGGAACCAATTCAGCGTTATAAAGGCCTTGGCGAAATGGATGCAGATCAGCTTCGCGAAACAACAATGGATCCAGATGCTCGCACCTTGCGTCGCATTACCGTTTCAGATGGCGCTGCTTCAGAGGCAATGTTTGAACTATTAATGGGTAGCGATGTAGCCCCACGTAAAGAATTTATTGCTAACGCTGAAATCGATCGCGAGCACATCGACGCTTAATTAATAAAGACTTAGTCAATAGAGACTAGGTCGAAGTACTCCTCTTTCCATAAATCCTCATCGCCATCTGGCAACAAAATAACTCGTTCAGGCTTTAGCGCTTGGACAGCGCCTTCATCGTGAGAAACCATGATGACTGAACCTTGATACTCAGCAAGTGCGCCAAGAATTTCGGCGCGTGATGCTGGATCTAAGTTGTTTGTTGGTTCATCAAGTAACAAAACATTTGCGGCGGAAACAACAAGTACAGCTAATGCTAAACGTGTTCTCTCGCCACCAGATAAAACCTTTACTGGCTTATGAACATCATCGCCAACGAATAGGAATGAACCCAATGTGTTGCGTGCTTCAGGTTCGCGAATATCTGGGGTTGCAGACATCATGTTTTCTAAAATTGTGCGTTCGAAATCTAGTGATTCATGCTCCTGGGCGTAGTAACCGATCTTTAGACCATGACCATGTTCTACTTTGCCGGTATCTGATTCTAATTCGCCAGCCAAAATACGAAGCAGTGTTGTCTTGCCTGCACCGTTAAGTCCAAGAATTACAACACGTGAACCCTTATCGATAACGCAGGAAACATCTGTAAAGATTTCAAGAGAGCCATAGTTCTTCGATAACTCTTCGCCAGATAGCGGAGTCTTTCCACATGGGGCAGGGGTAGGGAAACGAAGCCTTGCAACCTTGTCTGCGACTCGAACATCTTCTAGACCGCTACGAAGTTTTTCAGCACGACGTAACATGCCTTGTGCTGCAGTGGCCTTAGATGCCTTTGCGCGCATCTTTTCGCCCTGCTTCTGCAATATCTCTGCGCGCTTTTCAGCATTTGCACGCTCTTTCTTACGGCGGTGTTCATCTTGTTCGCGCTGAAGCAAATACGCCTTCCAGCCCAAGTTGTAAACATCGATGCAGTTACGGTTTGCATCTAAGTAGAACACCTTATTTACAACGGTTTCAATCAAGTTAACATCGTGGGAAATAATTACTAATCCACCAGAGTACTTAGATAGAAACTCGCGTAGCCACACAATGGAATCAGCATCTAAGTGGTTAGTAGGTTCATCCAGTAACAATGTCTCTGCGCCGCTAAAGAGAATGCGAGCTAATTCGATACGACGACGCTGGCCACCAGAAAGAGTCGACAGCTCATTGCCAAAGACCGCTTCTGAAACACCGAGTGATGTTGCAATTGCTTCTGCCTCAGCTGTTGCGGCATAGCCACCGGCTGCAGAAAACTCTGATTCAACGCGACCATAACGTTCCATCGCCTTTTCAAGTGCTTCATCTTGTGCGGTAGCCATTTCCTCTTCAACAGAGCGCATACGTGCAGCGATCTGATCAAGGTCACGGGCGGAAAGAATGCGATCGATCACTGTGCCAGGTTCATCACCCGTACGTGGATCTTGAGGCAGATAACCAATTTTTCCGGTGCGATTTACCGCACCACCTGCTGGCATGTTTTCACCAGCTAGAACTTTTGCAAGGGTTGATTTACCAGCACCGTTTCGACCCACAAAACCAATACGGTCGCCACTATTAATACGAACAGTTACACCCTTAACTAAAAGGCGCGCTCCTGCACGTAATTCGAGGGCTTGGGTTGAAATCACACCCAAGTCTATCGGCTGGGTTTAAGCAGCACCAATTCGAGTGCGTCGGGCTATAGCAAATGACTTACCAACAGCAGTTAATTCATCAGAAACCTGAGCTTTGATTGCATCGTCACTCTTAAGTAACTTTGTGAGCACTGCAATTACAGCCTTTAACTCCTTTTGTTCAGTTTCAAGTTCTATTTTGCTCATCTTTGTTAAACGACGAAGCGGCATATCCAAGATATATGTTGCTTGCTCTTCATTTAACTTAAAGTCCTTGATCAACTTATCTTTAGCTTGAGCTGCATCATCGCTACCACGAATAATCTTGATGACCTTATCGATATCAATAATCGCCTTAAGCAATCCATCAACGAGACCAAGTCTGCCTTCTGCCTTTGCTTTGCGGAACTCAGAACGTCGACGAACAACTTCGATTCGGTGATCGATAAAGACTCGAAGAAGTTCTTTAAGACCAAGTGTTTGTGGCTTGCCCTTAACTAGCGCAACTGCGTTGATTGCAAAAGCATCTTCCATTGGGGTGAGCGCATATAGTTTTTCCAGAACCTCTTCAGGCTCAAAGCCGTTTTTAATCTCAATAACAACGTTTGTACCTGTTTGGCCATCAGAAAGATCAATAATGTCGCTGATTCCCTGAATCTTTTTTGCTTTAACAAGGGCAGCGATGCGCTCCACAACTTTTTCAGGCCCGATTGTGTAGGGCAACTCTTTGATGACGATACCCATCTTGCGCGATGTCACCTTTTCAATTTCAACAGATGCGCGAACCTTGAAGGATCCCTTACCCGTTGCATATGCCTCACGTACACCATCTAGTCCAACGATTTCGCCACCAGTTGGGAAATCTGGACCCGGAATAAACTTCATTAATTGCTTAACTGTTGCGGTTGGGTTTTCAATCAAAAACTTAGTTGCAGCGATAACTTCGCCCAAGTTGTGTGGTGCCATATTTGTTGCCATACCAACAGCGATACCCGAACCACCGTTAACAAGCAGGTTTGGATATGCAGCAGGCAAAACAATTGGCTCAGAAAGCTGACCGTCATAGTTTGGCCCAAAATCAACTGTGTCTTCATCTGCTTCTGCAACCATGGACATTGCAGCAGGTGCCAAACGTGCTTCGGTATAACGCATGGCAGCTGGGCCAGCATCTAATGAACCAAAGTTTCCGTGACCATCAATTAACGGTAATCCCATTGAAAAACTTTGCGCCATGCGAACAAGTGCGTCATAAATCGCACCATCTCCGTGAGGGTGCAACTTACCCATTACTTCACCAACAACACGTGCACTCTTAACATGTCCGCGCTC
>WLCR01000102.1 GCA_009705235.1 Actinomycetota bacterium
CAATGTGGCAATCAGTATCGATTTAAAGGAACGTTTAATGTTTAACATCGCCGTACCCCAATCGTGTTTGCCCCAACTGAAGGCACCAAAGTACTTTGGTTTTTAGTCCATGGCTAGGGTTGCTCTATCCCGGTGGCGTAAAAGCAGACTAAAGTAAGGATATGCACCGGATTAAAAGCAAACTTGTCGCCCTGGTTATTGTGGCGCTTATTGCTTCATTGGTGCCAGCTGCATCGGCGGCTCAACTGCAGAATAACTGGTCTACGACCCAGAAAATTGTTTATGTCGGGCTAACTCCTAAAGAAGAGCCAGATTTCTGGACTGCATACGAAGGAGAAACCACGACAGCGGTTACTGAGGGCGAAATGCTCAGTTATGCAAAGGGCACTGTTGCTGATGCAATTACATTTTGGAAGCAAACTACGCGAGGCAAAATGAAGTTTGGTGCCTCAAAATTTTTTATTGGCAAACCCGGCACAGCTGTAAAGCATTGCAATAGTAATGCCGATAGTAAAGCAGCCATGAAAATTGCAGGATTAAAGTCAATTCCTGTAGGGACCCACTTGGTGACTGTCAATGTTAACGATTCGTGCGGATACGCAGGACTTGGCCAGCAAGGAGGAAACTCCTTAAACCTTAGGTCTTTTGGAACAACAACATTGATTCACGAACTTGGCCATAACTTTAACTTTTATCACTCCTCAACGATTTACTGTAGCAACTCTGATTACACCAAATTTAATTCAACTAAATGTTATGTTGAAGAGTATGGAGACTTTAGAGATTTGATGGGCAACGATGACTGGTGTCCTGATGCAACTTTAAGTGCTACTCAACGAGCAACGATCTTTTCTATACCGAAAGCTAAAGACATAAAAATTGCTGTTGACACAACTGTTGATGAATCAAAGTTGATCACAGACAATCTTGTGTACCAGTTTAATTACAAAGGTGTCTGGTACTTCTTTGAGTATTACATTCCAGGGGAAGAACGCTGCATTGCATTTAAAAGCTTTCTCGCTAAGCCTCAAATTCAAATAAGAATGGCTGGGCCTGCCTGGGCAAAAGCCAAAGGAAATGCTGTTGGTCCAATGTTGATTCAAAGACAGGATTCTGAACTTCCAACTAGTGTTGTAAATGTAGATCCCGAAGCACTTCCCGCCCGATGGTTACTGACAGGCTTTGTTGAAGGCGAGAAGTTTCAATTACCGGGCGCACCATATGTACTTACCGTCAAAAGCACAGGCGCAACAAGTGCGGTATTTAGCTTGACCAAGATCTAGCAACACAGCAAATAGTTAATGTGTTTGGCGACAAGATTATCGAGCTCGAGTGCTGGATTCCGAAGCAACAGAAAATGATCCTGTCGTGATCTTGTGCCGCAAGGCCAAGTAGCCCAAGACTTGCAGAAAGACGCTCAGAGTCATCGTAGGAAGGCGAAAGCGGTTATCGCCGATAGTTCCCATAGAAACCAGCCACGAGATCACTACAGGTGTGGCACTGACATAGGCGAGGTTTTTATAGAGACCCCTCATCGATCGGAGCCAGAAAAAACCAATGAAGAAGAGTGAGATACATCCGATAACCCAGAAGAAGGAAATTGTGCGGCCGATTGATTTATTGACAAGATCGTTACCAGATTGACTACTTGTAGCGATGTTTACAATCGGATTAACTTTCAACCAAGGGTTACGAAACATTGTTCCATTAATCAAAGGTCCAGACCATGGTGACCAGAAGAACCAACCCTTATTAATGAAGAGACGAATAGATTTTCCAGGGTTTGCGATGTACCACTTGAGAACGCATTTCACGAGTTCGTTATCGGTGACAGCGGTTGCAGGTGGCGTTGGTTCACATGGAACTTCAGGACCAGTACGTATATAACCACCTTGCGTTTCATCACCAGCACCAATTCGCATAGTAACTCCAAGGTTTGTCGAGATTACTGCTTTATCTATTGATTGAATGTTGCGATGAATCAAAATAGCTGGTGCAAGTGCCGTCACACCTATAACGCCCACCAGAATAAAAGCTTGTGCTTTTCGGCCATGAGTAATTAGCGCCCAAAGCACCGCAAGAACCACAGAGGTAAGAATCCAGCGTGGCTGCATAAAAGAAGCAAGAGCTAAGAAGAATCCCGCTGCAAAGACGCGTAGAAAAAACTGACGATCATGATTGCCTTGGAGCGATTTCATAATGAGGGCAACTACCATCAACATGCAGGCAGCGATTGGGCTTTCGTATCCGACAGCCAACGAATTTAATGAAAGTGTTGGATTAAATGCTAGTACCAGGCCAATAAGAAACATGTATGGCTGTAGCTTTGTTCCACGAAGTTGCTTAACAAAGTAGTAGCTTGAATATGCGTAGAAGATTGATTGAGTAAATGTGATCAAGAAAATAATCTGGGTTAACGAAATCTTGGTAAGTAACCAAATCAGAATTGGATAACCAGCGGGCCAGAAAGACAGTATGCTCTTGTCGCTGAAGTAACCCTGTTGAAGCAAACCATCAACGCCACTGAGGTAGTTCTCACCATCAGCACCCAACCATCCACCAAGTACTGTGCCATCAGTGCCTTTGATATTGGGCATGATTATCAGCTTGATGAGTAATGCAAAGACAGGTATTGCAATCAGGTAGAAGGATGTCTTCTTTACAGACGTCATCTGCTGCTTGTGTGCGACCTTGGATTTACTCGCCATGCAATGTACTCCTTGTCGTCAGAGGCCAATTATGAACGAGGTGCGTCCTTATCTGAAGAAGGCTCAACGATGCCAGTAATCCACGCTGAATGTCCCCTCGTAGCGAGTGTGTGGATAAAGAAATCGCCAATAAGTGGAATGATTTCGAATACTGCTTCTCCTTCAAATTGGCATAAGCTCCCTTCGCTTGGCATAATTGCCATGCAAGTTAGATTAAAGATTCAAGCGTATTACGCAGTGGGGCCTATAGCTCAGTCGGTAGAGCAACGGACTTTTAATCCGTGGGTCGACGGTTCGAGCCCGTCTGGGCCCACTCCATGATTCTGTGCCAAAATTGGCTATACATTTTCGCCTTTGTACAAATCCTGATTTCGAAGAGGTCTGCCAATGAATCGAAAGCGATTTAGAGTAATTGCAATTGCTTTCGCGATTCTATTTTCAGAGATTGTCTTAATACAACCTTCAAATGCGATTTATAATGGGACCAGTGCAATTGGTTCTGAACATGTGGTCAAGATTCTTTTAGGAAGATCAGCTTGTTCGGGTGGACTAGTAACACCGCAAATTGTGGCCACGGCCGCACACTGCGTGGTCTCTAATGGTGTTACTACTTCAATTAGCAACATTAAAGTTTATCCACCAGGTGTAAACACAAGTGAAACAAGTGTTACTGCTGGTGTATTAAAAATAATTCATCCATTTGGTTTTAGAAATGCAACTTCATTTACTGATCCAAACGATATTGCCTTCCTTGTGCTTGATAGAACCTTTGATGGTTCAAATAATTTGACACTTGCTAATTATGAAATGACCAGAAATATTGTTAACTCTGGAACAGCAATTAATATTTTTGGATACGGAGCTACCATTTCTGGTGGATCTGGGACAAATGTTCCTTATACATTCAGTGCAAAACCAACATCTCCAATGCGACTTTCTGGCTTTCAGGGGTATGAAAGAACATACATTAGCTATCAGAATGATTATCAAGGCTCTACTTGTCCCGGCGATTCAGGTGGACCTGCAGTTGCAAAGTATTTGGGGGTTCTCTACTTAGTTTCAATTAACTCTGGCGGTCTTGGTCCATGTGCTAATGATCCTTATCGAGGAACTTGGGGTAGCTCAGCAACAATTCCGGGTGAATACGCTTCACTGTACGACGAAGCCACTAAATTTGTGGCAACGTTGAAACCTAGCGAGGTCAGAGATGTACAAATCTCAACTTCTGCAATGGAAGCAACAATTTCTTGGAGCGCGCCTGAAAAAGGATTTACAAATATAACTGGGTATCGAGTAACCAGTTCGGACGGTGTAGAAATTTGTAAAACAACCAACACCAGTTGTGATGTATTTCTTAAAGTGGGCTTTAATAGTTTTTATGTCTATTCATTAGCCGGATCTGTTACTAGCCAGGGTGTCCAGATTTCGTATGAAACTGAAAACGCAGTAACGCCAGATGTGACTGCTTTAGATACCTACGAAACATCTGTTCTTGTTACTTGGGATCCGGACATCGATTATGGGAATGCGATTCCAGACAGCGTAAACATATACATTGAAGATTCGACCAGTGGCGAGATTTTATGTCAATCCGAAGTTACAAATGCAGAATGTCGATTTGATTATCAAACAAAGGGTTACAACCTTGAAATCGTTTTGGAATCAAATATCGGAAGAGAAGAGCCCATATCGATTGGACGATTCTCGGGAATTACCGCTAATAGTTTGGTGCGCAGAACTAAAACTAACGC
>WLCR01000103.1 GCA_009705235.1 Actinomycetota bacterium
AGCCTCTGGTGAGAGTGAACTTTCTTTTGACATACTGATTTACTCCTTAAGGGTTAAGCACAAGCTAGTTGTCGGATTACCGAGCCTCAAGCTTTCTGTGGGTTGTGGGTTGATAGATTGGGATCGAACAGGGGGAAATACTACGCCCCCAGATTACTCATTACATGCTTAATTCGGGTGTAATCCTCAAAGCCATATGCTGAGAGATCTTTGCCGTATCCCGAACGCTTGAAGCCGCCATGTGGCATTTCGGCAACAATCGGAATGTGGGTATTGATCCAGACACAGCCAAAATCAAAGGCCTTGGCCATCCGCATTGCAGTTCCGTGGTTGGTGGTCCACACACTTGAGGCAAGGCCATACTCCACGCCATTTGCCATAGAAACGGCTTGGGCTTCAGCGGAGAACTTTTGAACGGTGATAACTGGCCCAAAGATCTCTTTCTGAATCAGCTCATCTGATTGCTGTAACCCTGCAACAACTGTTGCTGGGAAGAAGAATCCTGGACGATTAAGTGCGCTGCCACCTGTCATAACCTGGGCATGTGATGGGACTCTGGACAAAAGATCTGTGATTCGTGCCAGCTGATTAACGTTGTTAACAGGTCCTAAGAAAACATCCTCATCGGCAGGAGCGCCAATGGCAATCTGCTTGGCTTGTTCAGTAATGAGTGCAACAAATTGATCATATACAGAGTCTTGAACGATGACCCGTGTTGCCGCTGTGCAATCTTGACCCGCGTTGAAATATCCGGCTACCGCAATTGCTTCGGCTGCTGCAGCTAAATCTGCATCTGCAAAAACAACAACTGGTGCTTTTCCACCTAGTTCTAGATGTACACGCTTTAATTGCTGTGCAGCAGATTCTGCAACCTTTATTCCGGCAGCAACTGATCCGGTAATTGCAACCATGTCAGGACGTGAGTGATTAACTAGTGTTGCACCTGTCTCGCGCTCGCCACACACAACATTAAAAACTCCTGCAGGTAAAAACTCCGCCATTAAATTCGCCATCCAGACAGTTGATGCTGGTGTTGTATCACTTGGCTTTAAGACAACGGTGTTGCCTGCAGCAATGGCAGGTGCCCATTTCCATACTGCCATCATCATTGGGTAGTTCCAGGGTGTTACCTGACCAATAACTCCAACCGGCTCGCGGCGAATCATTGAGGTCATACCAGGCATATATTCCCCAGCAGATTTTCCTTCTAGGTTTCGAGCAGCACCAGCAAAGAATCGAATCTGGTCAACCATCGGTGGAACTTCTTCTGTTGTCGTCAGTGAAATGGGCTTTCCTGTGTTTTCGCATTCAATTGCAATAACTTCTTCAGCACGTTCTTCAATTGCATCTGCAATCTTTAACAGCGCACGTTGACGTTGGGATGGAGTTGAATCTCGCCAATCTGGAAAAGCATCACTTGCCGCCTTAAATGCTGCATCAATATCGGCCGCATTTGAATTAGGGGCTGTTGCAAAAGGTTGCCCCGTCGCTGGATTTACAAGGGTTGTGGACTCACCAGAGGTTGAATCTACAGACTTACCATTTACGAAGTTGCTGAGCTTTTTCATGTCCCCGAGCCTAGCAATTCTCTGGGCGTCTAACTAGTAGGCGAGGTTTTCTCCGCCGCCGCCAACTGGCCACAGGCACCATCAATTTCGCGGCCTCGGGTATCGCGCACAGTTACAGGAACTCCATAACTTTCTAGGATGCGAACGAACTCTGCTTCATCCTCACGGCGAGATGCGGTCCACTTGGATCCAGGAGTTGGATTAAGTGGAATCAAATTAACGTGGGCATTGCGATTCTTTAGCAAGCGTCCTAGTAAATCTGATCTCCAGGATTGATCATTGATATCCCGAATAAGTGCATACTCGATGGAATAACGACGGCCAGTTTTCTTTTCATAGGCATCTGCTGCTGCTAGAACTTCTCGAATGTTGTAACGATTGTTAATTGGGACTAGCGAATCGCGCAGTTCATCATCTGGGGTATGCAGCGAGACTGCCAAAGTGCAGTTGATGCCCTCATCCATTAATTTTTCAATACCGTTAACAAGTCCCACCGTTGATACGACAACTGAACGAGCTGATATCCCTAAACCATCAGGATTCGCATCGGTTATGTTGCGCAATGTCCGAACAACGGCGTTGTAGTTGGCTAATGGTTCGCCCATTCCCATAAAAACAATATTTGAAAGTCGAGTTGGCCCGCCTGGCAATTCGCCATTGGCGCAGGCTCTTGCTGCAGCAACAATCTGATCTGTGATTTCGGCCGCAGATAAATTTCGAGTCAGACCAGCTTGACCTGTTGCGCAAAATGGACAGTTCATACCACAACCAGCTTGTGAAGAAATACAGACAGTAACGCGATCTGTGTAACGCATCAAAACGCTTTCAACCAAAACACCATCGTGTAGTTTCCACAGATCTTTTCTCGTCATACCGTTATCAGTCGTTCGAGTCGTGACTAATTGAATCATTTGTGGTGTTAGGGCGTCAGCAATCGATTGACGCTCGGCTGCAGGAATATCGGTCCACTCTTCTGGATTACTAGAAAGGTGGCTGAAGTAATGTGTTGCTACTTGGGTAGCTCTAAAGGGCTCAAATCCAAGCTCTTTTGCAAATGCTTTACGTTCGGCAGGTGAGAAATCCGCCAGATGTTTCGGTGCTTTTTTGCGCTGCACCGGCTCATCAAAAACCAGCTTTACTTCCGGGACCTGTCCGCTCACAAGAAGTGCTTCACAAGTTCAAGTGCCAACCACATGGCAGGTGCTGACAAAACAACTGAATCAAGACGATCTAACATCCCACCGTGACCAGGTAGGAGCGATCCCATATCTTTTAGACTCATATCGCGCTTCATAGCGCTTTCAATTAAGTCACCGCAGGTAGCAGTAAAGACAATCATTAAGCCAACAACAATGCCGATCCACCATTGCATATCCATGATGTAGTAGAAAGCTAAAGATCCACCTGCGACAGTAAAGATTACTGAACCAAAAAGACCTTCCCACGTTTTCTTAGGGGAAATTTTCGGAACAAGTGGATGCTTTCCAAAGAGAACACCAATGATGTAACCAAAAGTGTCGTTGCATCCAACTAAAACCATAAATGTCATGACGCGCTGAAAGCCTGTATTTGGTAATGCCAGCAAAATTAAGAAACCTGCCAAAAATGGTAAGTACAGAAGAGAAAATGTAGTGGCAGTTGCCTTAGCCACAAATCCTTCTGGGCCTTGCAGTAATGCACGTATCAAAAGAAGTGGAATAGCAATTGCTGTAGCAACAGCTAATCCAGCCACGCCACCATTCCACGCTGCATAAGCAGATCCAATAGCGGCAATAGTTAAAGCATTAAAAGAAATATTGATTGAACGGGCAGCAAATGCCCGAACGATTTCTCGCAATCCCAAGATCACGGCAATTGCCACAACGATTGCAAACATTTCACGTTGATAAGACAAGGTAAACCAAACTAGTCCGATCAATGACAATCCAACGCCAATAGATGGCAGCAGCTTTCGCCCTGCTTTCTTATTGATCGCTTCGTTTATCGAATGTAGATCAGACATAAGAGAACCCCTTAAACCTCGAGGAGCTCAACCTCCTTGTGTTTAAGCAATTCATCAATTTTTGCAACGTGATCTGCAGTTACCTTTTCAAGTTCCTTTTCACCACGTGCTAGATCATCTTTTCCGATGTCGCCATCTTTTTCCATTTTTTCCATAGCTTCTTTTGCAGCTCGACGGATATTGCGCATTGAAATTTTAGAATCTTCGGCTTTCCCCTTTACTACCTTTATGAAATCCTTGCGTCGCTCTTCAGTTAATTGTGGGAAATTCACTCGAATTACTACACCGTCATTGCCAGGGTTTACCCCTAAATCTGATTCACGAATAGCCTTTTCAATAGAGGCCATCGCCCCTTTATCAAATGGAGAAATAATGGCCATGCGTGCTTCTGGCACCTGAATCGAAGCAAGTTGTGACAGTGCTGTGTAAGTACCGTAGTAATCAACCATTACCTTGTTGAAAAGTGATGGATGAGCACGACCTGTGCGAATTGTAGCGAAGTCATCTTTTGCAACTTCAACCGCTTTATTCATCTTTGTTTCAGCCTCTTTTAGAGCGCTTGCTACATCTGCCATGGTCCTTGCTCCTCTTACTACTTCAAACTACATGCCTGTCGCTTATGCGACAAGAGTTCCAATTGTTTCTCCGCGAACTGCACGTGCAATATTTCCATTTTGCATTAAATCAAAAATAACGATCGGTAACTTGTTTTCGCGGCACAGCGCAAATGCAGCAGCATCTGCAACAGCTAATGACTTTGAAAGAACTTCATCATATGTAATCGTGTCGTACTTTGTCGCACTCGAATCCTTTTTAGGATCTGCGCTGTAAACACCGTCAACGCCACTCTTTGCAAGAAGAAGGGCTTCAGCACCAATTTCAAGTGC
>WLCR01000104.1 GCA_009705235.1 Actinomycetota bacterium
ATATGTAGCAAATCAATATGTTGCCTATACAGATCAGGGTTCTGGAATGCCAGGGCTCAGTGATTGGATCGAACAATTAGTTGCTGAATCAACTGGTAAAAATCAGATCGGTCGTTTACCGGTTGTTGCTGAATCTTCACAACACGGATTGGAAGGCGATGCATTTACAATTGCCTTCGCCGGTTCTGCAGACCTAGTTGTTGAAGGTGATCTTGCGTCACAATTTATTGTGTGGGAGTGGGTGACAGCCCTTGTCGGAGCGGCACTTGCGATAGATCCTTTCAATCAGCCGAATGTAACTGAGGCCAAAGAGCAAACGTCAGCGCTTCTGAACGAATGGAAAGGCGTACTGCCAACCTTTACAGGCAATGCATCAGTAGGCGCTGTCGAAATATTTGGTACTGGAAGTAATCCAACAGAGGCATTGTCACAGTTAATTTCTGAGATACCAGCAGATGGTTACATTGCCGTCATGGCATATCTTGATCGCAAAGATGATGTGGCTATTGCTGAACTACGCGAAATCCTTGCCAGTAAATCAGGACGCCCTGTCACTTTTGGTTGGGGACCACGTTTCCTGCACTCAACTGGACAATTTCATAAAGGCGGGCAACAAAACGGTGTCTTCTTGCAAATTACTGGAGATGTGAAAAAAGACATTTCAATTCCTGGGCAAAATTTCGGTTTTAAGACTTTAGTAGCTGCCCAAGCACTTGGCGATGGCAAAGCACTTGCATCAAGAAAATACCCATTGCTTCGATTTAATTGTACAAATCGCGCAATGGGTATCTCTGAATTACTAAAAGCCGCAAAAGCTCTTTAAGATTTATTCTTCGTCATCTCCGCGAAGTTTACGAAGTGCTTCTTCTAGAAGTTTTTCACCTTCAGCATCTGTGCGACGCTCTTTTACATAGGCAAGGTGAGTCTTGTAGGGCACGTTTACTTCTGGGCTAGGCGGATTGTTGCGATCGCGACCTGCTGGGTAACCACACTTTGGGCAATCCCATTCAGCTGGAATAACAACTGTTTCTTCAACAGCAAAGGATGGACGGACTTCATGTCCTCGAGCACACCAGTATGAAACATAGGCACGAGCGATTGAATCGCCGCGCTCTGCCTCGCCCATTGGACCGGCGCCAACACGACTTCCGCGAATTGCACTTGCCATACGTATCCCCTTGTTTTACTTAATTAAAAAATGTTTACTTCAGAACGAGTGAAAGAGCGACAACCAATGCAAACCACAAACCACCAACAACAATAGTGATGCGATCAAGGTTGCGCTCTACGACTGATGATCCGCCGTAGTTAGAGGAGATACCGCCACCGAATAGATCGGAAAGGCCGCTGCCCTTACCCTTGTGAAGAAGTACCAAAAGGATCATGAGCAAGCTGGTGATAATCAATGCGATAGATAGAGCTAGTTTCACTTTTCTTAAACTCCTAGTTCGTAGAGGGTAAGGATACCCGCCTCGTGGGGGTAATGCTTACTCGCTCACCGCGTGGAATTTAACGATCTTGGCCAATTCTTCGGGGTCTAGGCTCGCCCCACCGATTAAGGCACCATCCACATCAACCTTTTTCATGATTTCCACGATATTAGAAGACTTCACTGAACCACCGTAAAGAATGCGCATGTTTGATGCGATTTCCGGTGAACCAATGTTTTCTACCTCTTCACGAATCGCCGCACATACTTCTTGGGCATCTTCAGGCGTTGCTGTCTTTCCAGTACCGATAGCCCATACAGGTTCGTATGCGATAACTATCTTCTTGAGCTCTGGCTTGGTAAATCCTTCAAGACCTGCGCGTACTTGACGAATAACATGACTGACATGAGTTCCGGCTTCACGAATTGCGAGCTCTTCACCGACACAGAAAATGGGAGTGATCTCATTTGCCAACGCCGCTTTGATTTTGCGATTTATCAGGGCATCTGATTCTTGGTGGATTGCACGTCGTTCTGAATGACCAATAACTACATATGTGCAACCAAGTTTTGCAAGCATTGAGCCTGAGATGTCCCCAGTGAAAGCACCACTTGCATCAGGTGAAAGATCCTGTGCACCGTATTGAAGGCGCAAACGATCTCCATCAACCAAAGTTTGAATTGAACGAATATCTGTAAAGGGAGGAATTACAGCAACATCAACAGCGTCGTAATCTTTATCATCAAGGCCATAAACCAACTTTTGTGCCACTGCAATCGCCTCAAGGTGATTGAGGTTCATCTTCCAGTTTCCTGCCATTAATGGTTTACGCATTGCTACTCCCCCGATTTTGATTTCTAGATTAATTCTAATGCTTTTAGGCCTGGAAGATCCTTGCCTTCAAGATACTCAAGTGATGCTCCGCCGCCAGTAGAAATGTAGCCAAATTGCGAATCACTAAAACCTAGCGCGCGAACCGCCGCCGCAGAATCTCCTCCACCTACAACCGAAATACCTGAAACTTCAGTTAATGCTTGCGCAACAACTTTTGTTCCGGCTGCAAAGTTAGGGAATTCAAAGACGCCCATTGGGCCATTCCAGAAGACTGTTTTACATTTAATAATTTCAGCAGCAAAGGCAGCAGCAGATACGGGTCCAATATCTAGACCCATTTGATCTGCAGGAATTGCATCGGCAGCAACGACCGTTGGTATGGCATCAGCAGAAAATGCTGGTGCAACAACAATGTCAGTTGGGAGAACAAGTTTCACCCCATTTTTTTCGGCTGTCGCAATAAGACCTTTAACAACATCTAGCATCTCTGATTCAACCAGTGAGGTGCCAATCTCTTTACCTTGCGCCTTAAGGAATGTGAAAACCATTCCTCCACCTATTGCCAAAACATCAACCTTGCCTAACAAGTTTTCTATAACGCCTAGTTTGTCAGAAACCTTAGCTCCGCCAAGTACGACACCGTATGGACGTTCTGGGTTTTGAGTTAGTCGTTTCAAAACTTGAACTTCTGCCGCTACCAATGTGCCGGCAGCATGTGGAAGTAATTGTGGAAGATCAAACACGGATGCATGCTTACGATGAACAGCACCAAAACCATCACCAACATACACATCGGCAAGTTTGGCCAAGTCAGCTGCAAACGCTGCTCTTTCTGATTCTTCTTTACTTGTCTCTGCTGCGCTGAATCGAATATTCTCAAGAAGCAATACTTCGCCAGCCTTTAGTGATTCAGCAGCCATAGTTATAGATTCACCTGTTACTTCGCCAGTGAATTTAACGTCACGGCCCAATAATTCAGATAAACGCTTTGCTATTGGCGCAAGTGAAAGTTCTGGCTTTGCTTCACCTTTTGGACGTCCAAGGTGTGCAGCAATAACTAGAGCTGCACCCTTTTCCAAAAGTAATTGAATAGTCGGAAGCGAGGCTTTAATACGCCCATCATCCTTAATAACTCCATCTTTCAATGGAACATTAAGGTCGCAACGAAGAAAGACTCGCTTTCCGGCTACATCAAGTGTTGAAAGATCTGGCATTACAGAGTTTTACCAACGTAATCGATCAAGTCGACTAGGCGGTTTGAGTAACCCCATTCATTGTCATACCAACCAACGACCTTAACCTGGTTGCCGATGACCTTAGTTAGACCTGAATCAAATACACATGATGAAGGATCTGTGACGATGTCTGATGAAACAATTGGATCTTCTGTGTAAGAAAGGAAACCCTTTAGTGGACCATTTGCAGCAGCTCTCATTGCAGCGTTAATTTCTGCAGCAGTTGCTTCCTTTTCTAGCTCAACAGTTAGATCTGTTGCAGATCCCGTTGGAACTGGAACGCGCATTGCGTAGCCATCTAGCTTGCCCTTGAGTTCTGGCATTACTAGTGAAATTGCCTTTGCAGCACCTGTTGATGTTGGAATCATATTGAGTGCAGCAGCGCGAGCGCGGCGCAGATCCTTGTGTGGGAAGTCAAGAATTGGTTGATCATTTGTGTAGGCATGAATTGTTGTCATCAGGCCTTTAACAATTCCCCAGTTGTCCTGAAGAACCTTTGCCATTGGTGCAAGGCAGTTAGTTGTACATGATGCATTTGAAATAATGTTGTGCTTTGCACCGTCATACTGTGTGTGGTTAACACCCATAACGATGGTGATGTCTTCATCTGTAGCTGGCGCAGAAATGATTACCTTCTTAGCACCTGCTGTGATGTGCTTCTGAGCATCCGCAGCCTTTGTGAAAATACCTGTTGATTCAACAACTACATCAGCCTTAACAGCTGCCCATGGAAGATTTGCTGGATCGCGCTCTGAGAAAACTTTGATGGTCTTTCCATCGACAGTAATTGAGTCATCTGTGTATGTAACTTCTAGACCCAGGCGACCTAAGATTGAGTCGTACTTCAATAGGTGAGCAAGAGTCTCATTTGGAGTTAGGTCGTTAATTCCGACGATGTTGATATTTGGGTTAGTTAG
>WLCR01000105.1 GCA_009705235.1 Actinomycetota bacterium
GAAGTGAGATTGGTTCGCGACCATACTTTTGAACTTCAACAACCTTTTCAGGTGTCATATCAAGTTCTTTAGCTAACTCTTCTGGGGTTGGTTCGCGACCAAGATCTTGAAGCATCTGGCGCTGAACACGTGCCAATTTATTAATTACTTCAACCATGTGAACAGGAATACGGATCGTACGAGCCTGATCTGCCATCGCACGTGTAATCGCCTGGCGAATCCACCATGTCGCATACGTTGAGAACTTATAACCCTTTGTGTAGTCGAACTTTTCAACGGCGCGGATAAGGCCCAAGTTACCTTCCTGGATCAAGTCCAAGAACAACATTCCGCGGCCGGTATAGCGCTTAGCAAGGGATACAACCAGACGTAGGTTTGCTTCTAGCAAGTGGTTCTTTGCGCGCTTTCCATCTTCTACAAGCCATTCGAGTTCGCGCTTGTACTTCTTATCAAGCTTCTTTTCATGCTTCAATTTTTCTTCTGCAAATAGACCAACTTCTACGCGTGTAGCAAGCTCTACTTCTAGCTCTGCGTTCAGCAGCGCTACGCGGCCAATCTGCTTCAAATAGTCCTTTACAGGATCTGCTGTTGCACCCGCCGTCATAACAGTCTGTGCCGGAGCATCATCTTCTTCAGATGCCTTTAATGTAAACGCATCTTCTTCCTTGCCCTGTGTGGCTTCATCGGCAAGATCCACAACGCGAGGTTGTGCGCCCTTCTCCTCTTCGCTGTCGATAATTTCGACAACTTCCTTGATTAGAGTTTCTACATCTTCTAGTTCAACTTCTTCTAGTTCAACTTCTTCGCCATCAATTTTGGTAACCACTGTCTTGCCGGTTTTAGTATCTGCCTTTGGTGCTTCAACCTTTGTCGCAACAGGCTTTGGAGTGATTAATTCGTATTCAGCCTTCTTCAAAATTCGTGATGGTGAACCAAGCCCACTCTTACGAAGCTTTTCAATCATAACTGGAACTTCAGCTGCGAGCGCACGCGCTTCATCAACTAAATCTTTGTCAACCTTCTTAGGAATTCGGTTGATTGATGTAACGCCGCGAGAATCAAGTTCTGCTAGAACTTCGTTTTGACGAAGTACTGCGTTCTTTGCATCAACAATCTGCTGCACATCTTTGGCGGTTAAATCTTTCTTCAGTTCAATCTTCTTTGCAGGTGCGGCTTTTTTGACAACCGCCTTTGGTGCTGGCGCTGCCTTCTTAGCAACAGCTTTTTTTGCAACAGCCTTTTTGACTGGCGTTGCTTTCTTAGCAACAGCTTTTTTAACCGGCGCTTTTTTAGAAGGTGCGGCTTTTTTGACAACAGCCTTTTTAACGGGTGCGGCTTCCTTCTTCGCAGAAGTTTTTGCCTTCACCTTGTTTTTGAGCGCACTAAATACAGCCACAATTGTCCTTTGATTTTTTCAGCGAGTCCGCTGAAGTGATAGGTATATTATAATTTGTCCACAGGGCAAAATGCACATCGAAAACCCCTATTTGGCCAGATTTAGAGCCTCTCTGATCACATTTCCAACGCTTTCAACCTCAACAAGGAAGCCATCGTGGCCAAATGGACTACTTATCGTCACCAACGGAGCTGCAGCAGGGGCTAATTCGGCGATCTCAGCCTGCAGGCGGGGTGGAAACAAGCGATCTGTATCGATTGATACAGCTACAACTGGAATTGTGATTGTGGCCAAAGCGGCGGCAACTCCCCCGCGTTCCCTGCCAATGTCATGGCTATTCATCGCCTCTGTCAGAGAGATGTAGGTGTTGGCATCAAATCGCTGTGCAAGTTTATCCGCCTGGTGATCCAAATAAGACTCAACGGCAAAGCGTCCGGTGTCATCGCCCTGTAGCTGTCGACCGAAACGGATATCCATTTCTGCCTCAGTCCGATATGTCAGATGAGCAATACGTCGTGCAATTCCCATTCCTTCATTGGGGCCAACTTCTTCCTCGTAATAATCTCCACCATTGAAATTGGGATCAGATTTGATTGCTCTGATTTGAATTGAAGCGGTACCAATTTGGTCGCCTGTTGCAACTGCAGATGAACCGATAGTGCAGATTGCACCAACACGTTCTGGAAACTGCACCGCCCATTCCAATGCGCGCATTCCCCCTAATGACGGACCAACGGCTAACAAATACTTTTTAATACCGATGGCATCTGTGAATGCAACCTCCGCTGCAACCATGTCTCTAATTGTGACTGCAGGAAAACGTGAACCCCAACGTTTGCCATCTGGCGCAATTGATGATGGGCCCGTTGATCCTTGGCATCCACCAATAACATTGGGACAGACCACAAAATACTTATCTGTATCAAAAGGTAAACCAGGGCCGACCATCGATGGCCACCAACCAGGAACATCAGACCAACCAGTCAACGCATGGTTAACTAAAATCGCATTATCTTTCGCAGCGTTTAATCTTCCCCATGTTTGATAAGCGATAGTGACATTGGGCAGTGTTTCGCCATTTTCAAGAAGCAAAAATCCAATAGAAAGAAACTGACGTTCACCAGGGTCATGCGTTTCAAGCCACGCACCCGTAACCACTTGCTTGTTATCCATTACACAAAATCCTTCACCTGCGCTTGTCGCACTAGCGACCTGTTCGTCACCCGGAGCACCCCGCCGCGGTGGAGGGTTGCCGCCTACTAAGCCGGGGCTAGTACGTAGGACTCGTGAACGGTGTAATTCTAGCGACTACCCTTCAAAAATCCCAGCCGTTACTTTTGGGTGCAGCTCTACTCGCATTGCAGCAAAAGCGGCAGCGGGCCAGCCTGAACCAAAGACTCGACGCAACAAAATGGTTAATGCGTACTTAGGGTCATCAACAGTTGCTCGATCTAATGCACGATAGGCAAGTTCGCTCTCACCGCGTTCATAGGCCAACGTCGCAAATAGACAAGCCACTGGTGCAACAAAATCATTAGGCGCAATGCGCAATAAATAGAGCCACATGTTCCAATAGATATCAAAGGTTTCTGCGTTGTGGGTGCCCATGGCAAAATCTCGAACTTGAACATCTGAGAGGCGACCAATCACCTGGGACATCAATTCAACATCGCAGTTATATCCACGATCAGCAAATTGCATTGATAAATCTATGACCGCTGTTGCCCCATCACGCTGCAGCATATTTAGTTCTGGTGTAATTGGCGATACCGCAAAAGTATTTACGCTTTCAATGAATTCGATATCGGTGGCAAGCGGAAGTGCGGTAATGCTTACATACGTATTTTCTGTTGTCATTGATTCTTATCCTTTGAAGGTGGTTGGGGCATTGACGATGGTGATCAGCGCGATAGAAACTTTCTTTACAGTGCCGGTAACAGCTCGTGTGACTGCGTTGTGTGTGTATGTACCGTTCCAGGTCGTTAATAAGGAAACTTCATAGGTGCCTGGTTGCTTATAGATGTGATGGATCGGGCCAGATGGATATGGCCCACCACTTTCTGTAGTGGCATAGAAGCTGCCATCACCAAAGCTCCAGACAAATGATGGCCGCAATGCAACATCTACAACTTCGCCGATGATGTCGACTCGGCTGTTGAAAAGTTTTGGAAGATCACACCAGAAATACACCGGCACATGTACCAATGGTTCAAATTCGGGTTGGTATGCGACTCCGGCTGTAGGAACCATTTTCGTTAAACGATCGCTTAAATTGACCTTTGTAACAGCCTTCTTAACTCGAGGTTTATAGGTGCGTTTTACAACTGGTTTCTTTACAACTGGTTTCTTTACAACTGGTTTTGCTGGTGCTGTAGGTGGAAAAAACATAGGTACAACTGTGGGTTTAGGAGTTGCTGTGGGTTTAGGAGTTGCTTTAACTACAGGCTTCTTAGGTACCTGTGTAATTGTTTTTTTCGCTGTTGAACTGCCCTTATGGGCTTCGATTATGATTTCATTGTTACTGGTATAAACATTCACGCACGCTGTTTCCTGACATTGATCGGCAGCGCCGGCTTGAGGTATACCAACACAGATAAGTGCCAGGCTTAAAATTATTTTCATCATGTGCGGCACCATAAATTGCCGTGGTGACCGTAGTAGGAATCACTGCGCTATCTGTGGATAGATGTGACAGGCTAAGACCATGGCAGCGCGCGATGGTGATGGTTGGGTGGAATGCGCCTGCGGCAATAAGCACTGGGGCCTCAATGGTGCAGCAGGAATTTTGATTCTTCGCGGCGATGAAATCTTGTTACAACATCGCGCTCCATGGGTTCACAACGGTGACACATGGGGAATTCCAGGTGGTGCTCGGGATTCTCACGAAAGCACTATTGAAGGTGCTTTTAGAGAAGTAATTGAAGAA
>WLCR01000106.1 GCA_009705235.1 Actinomycetota bacterium
AGGCTTGCCCATGATCCAATAATTGCGCGGACAGTGTTTCCATCTTGAACTGTTCGTGTCAGCAATGGTGAGAATCGATTGAATCGATGCGCCAATGAACCAAATGCGAAATCCGTGTCATCGGTAAACCTATTATCCCAAGATTTGGAAAGATCACCCTTACCTGGTTCATCTTTTAATAGCTTGAGCGCACCTGATGAGACTGATTGCAATGACTCTTGATCTTGCTCTTCATCATCTTGTTTTTCATTCCGTTTGATCGAGGTAAGCGCAGCAAGGGCCGCAAAAGCAGCCAATTGCAGGCCTTTTGTAGTCTCTGGATCACTCAGTGGATCGTATGGCTGTAAGCCTGTTTTAACTTCCTTTGCAGGAGCCGGAACAACTGGGTCGCCCTCTTCATCCACCTTCAGATTAGGGCATTTGTTGTCCCACTGAACAACGCCTTTTTCATCCTTGCAGAACTCAATATCTTTCTGGCTAACAGTTCCGTTGTCATCATAAACTTCGATAGTTATCGAGTGAAACCCAGGTGGAACTTCATCTGGGATTTCAATTTCTAAGTCTTCAGCTTCTGATTGGGTCAATCGATCAATGACAACTTTTTGCTCTGCTGAAAATCCAGGCAAGACAGAAAGATTAAGAAAGATAATCGCAAGGAGGAGTATTTTTCTCATTATTTGCCCTTCACGTTCACGGTTACCTTGATCTTTTGACCAGGCTTTAAACCAGTTACCGTTGCCGTTGCAGAGTTCTTTGAAGTTGATGTGCTTGGTTTTGGATTAGGGATCACTTTTGCTGGAACTTTTGCAGCAGCCGCTTTGGCAGCTGTTGCAACCTTTGCAGCAACTGTTGCGGCAACCGCCGCAGTTGTTGCTTCAGTATTTTTCACAATGGACTCAGCTTTAACTGCAACAGCTTCTGCTGCTTGAGTTTGTGCTTCCTTAGTTGCTATGACTGCATTTTCTGATGCGCTTATTTGTGTTGTTGTTGCAGCTTCAACCTTTGTTGTTGCAGCCTCAACCGTCTTTTGTACCTCTACTGCTTTTGTGGTTACTTCATCAATCTTCTTTTGAATTTCAGCACGGGCGGCTTCATTAGCAGCCTTGGCTGCTTGTTCTGCAAGAGCTGCTTTATCTGCAAGAACTTTTGCTAGATCCTGTGCCGCCTTTGTTGCCGCTGCCTCTGCTGCAACTCTTTCTGCTGTTGCTTTTGCGGCAGCATCAGCTGCTATTTTCGCGGCGGCGGCAGCATCAGCTGCCTGCTTTTGTTCCGTTGCAATGCGGGCAGCGGTATCTGATGCTGCTTTTTGCGCAGCGGTTGCCGCTGTTTTTGCCTTTGCCGCTGCATCTGCTGCTGACTGTGCAGCGGCATCTGCAGCTGTTTTTGCTGCAGCTGCAATTGCATTTGCTTGCGCTGAAGATTGAGAAGCTGCTGTTTTTGAATTCAAAGAGTTGATTGCGATATCAACTTGCTTTGTGGCATTTGCTGCCGCGGTTTTCGCAGTTGCTGCTTGTTGTGCTGCAGTTGCCGCTGCCTTAACTGCTGCGGCGGCATCTGCTGCGGCTTTATTCGCAGAGGCAGTAGCTGCTGCTTTAGCTGCAGCTGTCGTAGTTGAATTCTTCAGCGCTGTTGCAGCATCTGCTGCGGCTTTGGCTGCTGCTGCTCGAGCATCTGCTGCGGCCTTTGCTTGATCAGCTGCAATTTTTGCTGCTGCATCTGCTGCTGCTTGTGCAACCGCTGCCGCTGCTGCTTTATCAATCGCCGCTGTAGCTGCAGCTGCCGCTGCTGCCGCATCTGCTGCTGCTTTTGTACTAGCTGCACTTGCTGCAATATCTGATGCCAATTTTTCGGCAGCTGCTTTATCTGCAGCTGCTTTATCTGCTGCTGCTTTGGCAAGTGCATCGGCTGCGGCTTTATCAGCTGCAGCTTTTGCAGCCGCGGCGGCATTTGATGCAGCTTTGTCTGCTGCAGCTTTATCTGCTGCTGCTTTGTCTGCGGCGGCTTTGGCAAGTGCATCCGCTGCTGCTTGGCAAGTAGCATCACATGTTGCGGGGGTAGGCGTTGGTACTACAACTGGTGCCGCTGCTTGTGCGGCGATTGTTATTGTAATAACCACATCTTTATAGACGCCATTTGAATCAGTGGCTCGAACTGTAAATGTGTATGTACCAGCAGTTGTAGGTGTGCCAAATATTTGACCAGTTGCAGGATCAAGTGAGACTCCTGCCGGCAATGTTCCGCTGGATACCGTGTATGCAAATGTACCCACGCCACCAGCAGCTGCGGTACTTAAGACATATGCCGTTCCTGCTGTTCCACTTGGAATCGGTGAAGGAGCAGAAAAATCTATCTCTGGCTCGATTACAAGCGTTGGGTTAGATGTTTCAGTTAATGAACCAACACGGTTAGTTGCCGTTGCTTCAACAATAATGAATTTGCCGAGTTCGGAAATAGTCGGCGTATAGGTTGCAGATGTTGCACCAGAGATATCTGTACAAGAACCAATGTTTTGTGAATCCGTGCATACCTTCCACTGATATGTAACGGTTGGTGTTGGCGAACCACTAAAAGTTACATTTGAAGTTAAAGTCGAACCAACATATGGATTTCCAGTCGGCTGTCCTGGGTTTACTAGTGTTGGGGGGCTAGATAAAACTGGAGTTCCTGAAGTTGATGCAGTAGAGGCAACGGATTCACCATTTTTATTGGTTGCCCTGACTGTAAATGTGTAGGCAGTTCCATTTGTTAAGCCAGTGACAATGCAGGAAGTTGCTGGCGCATTAACTGTGCATGTGAAGTTTCCTGGATTTGAAGTAACGGTATAACTCGTCACCGATGCTCCGCCATTATTTGCCGGAGCAATAAAGGAAATTGTCGCTTGTGCATCGCCCATCGAAGCGGTGACACCTGTTGGTGCATTTGGAATAGTTGATGGTGTTACAGCAGAAGACGCCGATGATTCGGAGGATGTACCAATCCCATTTGTCGCAGTTGCTTTGAAGGTGTACGGCGTTCCATTGGTTAAACCATTGACAATACATGTCGTTGCTGGAGCAACAGAGGTGCAAGTACCAGCGACATTATTGTTAGCATCATATGCAGTGATGGAATATCCAGTTATTGCAGATCCATTGATATTTGCCGGTGATCCCCAAGAAACAGTAGCCGATGCATTTGCGGCAACTGCTGTTACTGAAAGTGGAACTGAAGGTGCCGCATTTACTGCTACCGCTGATGATGCCGTTGATGCAGTCGATGTTCCTGCAGCACTTGTAGCAGTTACCTTAAATGTGTAGTTGGTACCTGCAACTAAGTTGGCCGAAACATCACATGTAGTAGCTGGCGCGGTCGCAGTACAAGTAGCGCCAGTCACTGCATTTCCAGCACCGTCATAGGCCTGGACTTGGTAGGAAAGAATTGGAGAACCATTTGAAGCGGCAGCGGTCCAGGAAACTGTAACTTTCCCTGTGCCTGAAGTGACTTCAACACCAGTTGGTGCACTTGGAGCAGTGGCGGGCGTGACTGAGTTGGAAGCAATTGAAGGCGTCGATGCAGTGGTCGAAGCTGCACCATAGACCGTTGAATTTGTTACAACTTTAAAGGTGTATGTGGATCCATTTGCTAGACCTGTAATTGTGCAAGGACTGGTGGCTGATGTGCATGTTGCACCTGACACAGCGTTTCCGTTGCTGTCATATGCCTGAACTGTGTAATCAACGATAGTAGAACCATTTGTCGTTGCTCCGCTGAATGCAATAGTTGCTTGTCCGTCACCTGCTGTTGCTGTGATCGTTGATGGCGGTGTTGCTGCCGCTTGTGGAGTTACTGCTGATGTTGCAGAAGAAGCAACAGAATTACCAATTTCATTTGTGGCAACCACTATAAATGTATAAACAGTTCCGTTAGTTAGCCCCGAGACAACACATGAGGTTGCATTCGCTGCTGCGGTGCACGTGAATCCGCCTGGAGATGATGTAACTGTGAAACCAGTAAGTGTGCTACCGCCATTAACCAGTGGTGCAGTGAACGAAACCGTGGCCGCGCCAGCAGTTGTAACGGCAGCGGATACAGATGTTGGTGCATTCGGAACAGTAGCCGGGATTACCGCTGTAGATGCTGCAGATGGAGATGAAGTGAGGATTCCGTTATTTGCAGTTGCTTTGAATGTGTACGGTGTTCCATTTGTTAGTCCTGTTACGACACAACTTGTTGCACCAGTTGCAGTTTGGCAAGGAGTACCAACTGCATTGTTGTTAGCATCGTATGCGGTGATTGTGTATGAGCTAATTGCGGGG
>WLCR01000107.1 GCA_009705235.1 Actinomycetota bacterium
TGGAGTTTCACTGATCAATTTTGGATTTATCGCAGCGGTGATTGCGATACTGACCCCACTTTAAGTCCAGATTTGCCCATCAGAAGTGTCTTTAACGTGTAACCCAAGGCTTTCTAACTGAACCCGCAACGAATCACTATCTGCCCAGCGTTTCTCACTCCGAGCTTTTGCGCGCTCATCAATAAGTGTTTGCATCTGCTCAGTTAACTCACGAACCGCAATTGGGCGATCTAGATCTAAGGCTAGGACTTGGTCGGCGAACATGAATAGTTCACGTTTATTTGTTAGTTCGCTTTTTTCGATTTCACGCAAGCGAAGAATGACCTTTGGTGTATCTAAATCATTCTTGAAAGCAGATTCCATTTCAGGATCAACAGTGATTGCGGTGGAATGCCCCCACTCAGACATTTTTGAACGCCAGCGCTTTAACGTTTCGTGTGCAGCATTAATTGAGTTCCAAGTTAGGTCCATTTGAGATCTATACCGATTTTCAAGGAAACATAGGCGCAAAGCCAAAGGGTCAATTCCGCGTGCGACTATGTCGCTAACTAGAACAACATTGCCGCTACTTTTTGACATTTTTTTACCCTCGAATAGCAGGTGTTCGCCATGCACCCACACATCAACAGCTTCATGACCAATGACCGCATTAGATTGAGCGCGTTCATTTTCATGATGTGGGAAGCGCAAATCAATTCCGCCGACATGTACGTCAACATGCTTTTCAAGCAGATCCATGGACATTGCAGAACATTCAATGTGCCACCCAGGAAACCCCGGCCCCCATGGAGAATCCCAAATCATTTCACTGCGCTCACCGGCTGTTTTCCAAAGCGCCCAATCAGCATGGAATTTTTTTGCTCCATCATTGTGATATTCGTATCTATGCCCAGGTTGCAATGAATCCAGTTTGTTTCCGCTGATGTCACCGTAACCATCAAATTTCCGTGCGTCAAAGTAAACAGTTTTATCACCGCCGACATAAGCAAATCCTTTGTGAATTAATTCGGCAATCATTGATTGCATTAAATCTATGCTTTCGCTGGCCCATGGATATGCATCAGCTTTCCCAATATTTAATTGAGACAAGTCACTATGAAACTTTTCTTCATACTTTCGTGCGATTTCAAGCGCACTGACTTTCTCGATTGTGGCTTGAGATAAAATCTTGTCATCTTCGGCAAAATCCTCGGACATATGTCCAACGTCGGTGATGTTTTGAATCAACCTAACCTTGACCCGTGATAGAGCAACTGTTCGCGAAATCAAGTCAGCTAACATGAAAGTTCGCAGGTTGCCAACATGTGCATCCCGATACACCGTAGGTCCACAGCAATACATGGTGAGGATGCCATTGGTGCTGACAATCTCCTTCAAATCTCTTGACTGTGTGTCGTATAACTTCATGTGCGCTCTATAACTTCGCGCCAGACAAAAATCTGATCATGCGCAAACTCAACTAGCTGTCCGTGGCGATTGCGCAGGGATGTAGGTGTCTCCAAATAACCGAGAATGTCTCGAAACCCACCTTCTGGATCGTGCAGCCGGATACTAACTCGTGTGCCAATAAGAGCGGCAAAAGCGGTTTCTAGCTCGGTTGCCATAAGAGCAGGATAAACCGAGTTGGGAAATATCGCGCTGTGGCCGTAGTTATAGTTACAATTCGGCGATAACCATTGTGATTGATTATTTGGAGGCAACTCGTGACGTATGTAATCGCTGAACCTTGCGTCGATGTGAAGGATAAGTCCTGCATCGAAGAATGCCCTGTGGATTGCATTTACGAAGGCGGACGTATGCTCTATATCCAGCCTGATGAGTGCGTCGATTGCGGTGCATGCGAGCCAGTGTGTCCGGTTGAAGCTATTTATTATGAAGATGACGTACCTGGCCAGTGGAAAGATTTCAGCAAGGCGAATACAGAATTTTTCATTGAAATTGGTTCGCCAGGTGGTGCAAGCAAGGTCGGTCCAACAGGGACAGATCATGCTTCTGTATCTGCACTTCCACCAAAGAGCGAGTAAGCGTTGCGCGGCCAGCTCCCAGATTTTCCCTGGGATGCACTCGCACCATACGGAGATATTGCTAGATCTCATCCGCAAGGAATTATTGATCTTTCCCAAGGAACACCTGTCGATTCGACTCCAGAATTTATTCAACAGGCATTTCGCGATGCATCAAATTCTCCAAGCTACCCAGTAACAGCAGGAACTCCCGAACTTCGTGCAGCAATTAAGAAGTGGGCGATTGAACGACTTGGTGCCAGTGGAGATTTCGATGTACTTCCACTAATTGGATCAAAAGAATTAGTTGCTTGGCTTCCAACAATTTTGGAATCTAAAAAGGTTTTAATTCCTGAAATTGCATACCCGACCTACCATGTGGGTGCAGTGTTAGCTGGAGCTGAATCTGTGCCTGTGGCAATTGATGCGCAGAACTGGCCGACCGCTGATTTAGCGTGGTTGAACTCTCCATCAAATCCAACTGGTCGTGTTCATAGTGAAGCAGAAATCAAGGCGTGTATCGCTTGGTCACGTACCAACAAGGCTTTGTTGGTCTCTGATGAGTGCTACTTAGAATTTGAAGACTCCGCGTATCCTGTTTCTGTACTTTCACACACCGGGGGAGACAACACAAATATTTTGGCGATACATTCACTGTCGAAGCGCTCTTCAATGGCTGGATATCGAGCCGCATTTATGATTGGCGATTCAGGGTTAATCGCAAGAATTCGAGAAATTCGAAAGCATGGCGGAATGATGGTGTCACTACCTGTGCAGAAAGCAATGACTGTTGCACTATCTGATGACAAACATGTTGCTGAACAACGTGCCCGTTACAACGCACGCAAAAATACTTTGCGTCCAGCACTAGAAGCAGCTGGATTTACAATCGAGTTTAGTAACGCAGGTTTGTACTTATGGTGCACCCGCAATGAAGATGCTTGGGACAGTGTTTCGTGGCTGGCAAATCGTGGAATCTTAGCGACCCCTGGATCCTTCTATGGCAGTCAAGGGGCACAATATATTCGTATCGCGATGACTGCTACAGATGCGCAAATTGCTGATGCTGCACACCGTATAAAGGCGTAATCAATGGCTGTTGCGATTTTATTGGTCGGCGGTTTCGGCACACGCCTGATGCCTTTAACTAAAAACACGCCAAAACCAATGCTCACCGTTGCCGGAATACCAGTAACCGAACATCAAATAGCAATGGCAAAGTCGGCAGGAATCACTGAAATAGTTTTAGCGACCTCTTATCTTTCTGAGGTGTTTATTCCTTACTTTGGCGATGGTTCACAGTGGGGCATAAAAATAATGTACGCCGTTGAAAAGGAACCACTGGGAACAGGTGGAGCAATTCGAAATGCAGCGCAAATATTAGATACTGATCAATCAGTTGTTGTTTTGAATGGCGATGTTTTAAGTTCTCACAATTTGGCAGAACAAATTCGTCAACACGAGTCACATGATGCCGATGTAACATTGCACTTAACCCAAGTCCAGGATGCACGAGCATTTGGATGTGTGCCAACAGATAGCCAAGGCCGCGTAACAGCGTTTTTAGAAAAAATGGAAAACCCGGTAACTAATCAAATTAATGCGGGCTGCTACGTGTTTAATCCTCGGGTGATTTCAACAATTCCACTGGACACTGTAGTTTCGGTCGAACGCGAAACATTTCCGCAATTAGTTGCAAACGGTGCAAAGGTTTTTGGATTTATTGAAACTGCCTATTGGTTGGACATTGGAACACCACGAGCTCTTTTAAAAGCATCGATAGATATTGTTAAGCGAACTGATGAATTCTTAGCTATGCCAGGAACAACAATTGATCCCACCGCAGTTATCACTGGGGGTAGCAGCATTGGCGTTAACTCATCGGTGGGGGCAGGGGCTGTTATTGATGGCTCCATCATTGAGGCGGGTTGTGTCATTGGGTCGAATGCACACATCACTGATTCATTTGTCTCAGCTGGCGCCGAAGTAGTAAATGGGGCAAAAATTGCCTCATCTTTTGTTACAAATGGCGAAATTCTTCCAATTCCATAGAAATCAAGCGTGAATTGTCACCTAGTGACCAACTCTGGGCTTGACATGAGCGAGTTACAAGCGTGTAATTCACTCTTAAGAAAGTCTTTTCCAAGAGGGATGAGACAACGAAAGCTAATGGAGCATCGACGTTATGCCGATTCAACCCGCAGCCCAGAACTCCCCAATCCCCACTTCAGGACCAA
>WLCR01000108.1 GCA_009705235.1 Actinomycetota bacterium
CTCTTATCTGCAATCGTCTTATAAACAGAAACATCGGTGTGCCCTGACTTCTTAGCTTTTGAATCGGCTTTGGCACGGTCCTTTTGCTCCTTCATTAAGCGACGGAAGCCATCCTCATCAACTTCGAGGCCTTCTTCGCGGGCCATCTCAAGAGTTAAATCAAATGGGAAGCCATAAGTATCATGGAGTTTGAAAACCTCATCACCCGGAAGCACAGTTGCCTTGCTCTTTTTTAGAGCGACAGATGCAAGATCAAAGATTTGAGTCCCACTCTTAAGCGTTTGAAGAAAACTTTCCTCTTCAGAAACACTCACGGACAAAATACGATTTTTATCCGAAACCAACTCTGGGTACTGAGGACCCATCGCATTGATAGCGGCCACAGTTAAATCAGACATGATCGGATCCATTGATCCCAAAAGACGCATATTACGGATCGTTCTGCGCATCATTCGACGCAAGACATAGCCGCGACCTTCATTACCTGGTGTTACCCCATCGCCAATCAGCATCGCTGATGTGCGAGCGTGGTCTGCAATTACACGCAATGCGATATCTGATTTTTCAGAAGATCCATACTTAACACCAGTTAGTTCTGATGCACGATTGAGAATCATGATTGTTGTATCGATCTCATAGATATTCTCAACGCCTTGAAGCAAAGCCGCTGTGCGCTCTAGTCCAAGACCAGTGTCGATACTTTTCGCTGGAAGCTCACCAAGGATTGGGTAACTATCTTTTCCACCACCAGCGCCACGTTCATTTTGCATGAAAACAAGGTTCCAGATTTCCAGATATCTATTTTCATCGGCTATAGGTCCGCCTTCAGCGCCATAAGCAGGGCCACGATCATAATAAATCTCAGAACACGGACCACATGGACCAGGTACTCCCATAGACCAGAAGTTATCTGCCATGTCTCGGCGCTGGATACGCTCTTTGGGTACACCAATCTTTTTATGCCAAATATCTGCTGCTTCATCATCATCTAAATAAACAGTGACCCACAATTTGTCCTCGGGAAAACCATAGCCACCATCTGATATTGGACGAGTTAAAAGTTCCCAAGCTAATGCGATCGCACCTTCTTTAAAGTAATCACCAAAAGAAAAATTGCCACACATTTGAAAGAAGGATGCATGACGTGTTGTTTTGCCGACCTCATCAATGTCCAATGTACGGACACATTTCTGGACAGATGTTGCGCGCTTATATGGCGGTGTTACCTCACCAAGAAAAAACGGTTTGAACGGAACCATGCCCGCATTTACTAGCAAGAGGTTCGGATCATCAGCAATCAAAGATGCTGAAGGAACAACTGTATGGGTTAAACCTTGTCGGTTATCTGATTCAAAAAAGCGCAGCCAGCGCGTACGGATCTCGGCGGATTCCACTAGCTAGGATCACTCTGCCTTCTTCTTCTTAGAGCGCCCCTTGCTCATTTGAGCTGCGGACAAAAGTGCCCCCGCAACTTTTACAGCAGAGCCATTTTTGCTAATGAAACCTGTCGTTGCTTCATTTACTTTGTCTGAGAGATCTTCAATGTTCTTTGTTACACGATTGATGCTGTGTAATGGACCATTTACCAAGGTAACCGTGGTGTGAACCTCATCAATTAAAGGAGCAGCTTCATCGGTCAAGGCCTTAAGTGAGGCCTTTGCCTCGTCGATTAGGCGACCTACTCGGATAACTACGTATGCGATAGCTATAGCAATTACAGCTAGTGAAGATGCTGCAATTATTGTTGCAATTCCGCCTGGACCCATACCGTTAGCCTACCTGACCCTTAACTTTCTTGAGGTGATTTTGATGATGCCGATGACGCTTGTGGAACCCAGTCAATTCCGCTCTCTTTACGTTGAGCCGGAGTAATTGGAGTGGGGGCACCCGTCAATGGATCTCCACCACTAGCGGTCTTAGGGAAAGCAATCACTTCGCGGATTGAGTCCGATCCAGTCAGCAATGCACAGACGCGATCCAAACCAAGTGCGATTCCACCATGTGGAGGTGGGCCATAGTTGAAAGCTTCGAGCAAGAAACCAAATTTGCTATCGGCTTCTTCATCACTTAAACCGATAACTGAGAAAACATCCTTCTGAATATTTCGATCGTGGATACGAATTGATCCACCACCTAATTCAGTACCATTCAAAACAATGTCGTATGCATACGCAAGTGCCGAAGCAGGATCCGATTTGAATGTTGCCGCAAATTCTGGTTTCGGTCCGGTAAATGGATGGTGAACAGCTGTCCATCCTCCATTATCAGTAGGTTCAAACATGGGAGCATCTACAACCCATAAAAATTCCCATTTACCATCTGGTATCAGATTGCAACGCTTTCCTATTTCCAATCGGACTGCACCTAAAAGATTTAAGGAGGCGGTGCGCTCACCGGCTGCAAAGAAAATTGCATCCCCCGGCTTTGCTCCTGCTGCTTGAACCACCCCTGCTGTTTCAGTTTCAGATAAATTCTTTGATACTGGGCCACCTAATGTGCCATCTTCATTTACCAGAATGTATGCAAGTCCCTTAGCACCACGTGCTTTTGCCCAATCCTGCCAAGCATCTAGCTCTCGACGAGCCGATGCCGCTCCCCCAGGCATAACGACAGCGCCAACATATGGAGCTTGGAAAACTCTAAATTGAGTATCAGCAAAAAAAGATGTCAAGTCAACAAGTTGATTTCCAAATCGCAAATCTGGTTTATCAGAACCGTAACGAGTCATAGCATCTGCATATGTCATTCGTTGCAAAGGAAGTGGAATATCGTAATCAACGGATTCTTTCCAGATGCGAGCAACGATTTTTTCGGCTACTGCCAAAATATCTTCCTGGTCAATAAAGGACATCTCAATATCCAACTGCGTGAACTCTGGTTGACGATCAGCGCGGAAATCCTCGTCGCGGAAACAACGTGCTATTTGGTAATACTTTTCCATGCCGGCCACCATTAACAACTGCTTAAATAACTGTGGTGATTGAGGCAGCGCATACCAGCTACCAGGCTGTAAACGAACTGGCACTAAAAAGTCGCGAGCACCTTCTGGAGTTGATCTGGTCAAATATGGAGTCTCGATTTCGAGGAAAGTTTCCTCTTCCATCACACGACGGATTGTTGATGTTACTTTCGAACGCAGGCGCAGGTTATGCGCTGGTTTTTCGCGGCGTAAGTCCAAGTACCGATATCGCAAACGGACTTCCTCATTAATATCTGTGTCATCACCGCTATCAACGGGGAAAGGCAACGGAGCTGATTCTGACAAAACGACCACAGTGTCGCCCATAACCTCAATCTCACCTGTTGCAATGTTTGTATTCTGATTCCCATCCGGGCGAGCAACAACCTCGCCGGTAATAAGTAAGCACCACTCTGCTCGCAAAGATCCGGCGACTTTCTCATCACGAATAACAACCTGAACTGAACCAGAGGCGTCACGAAGATCAATGAAAGCTACGCCGCCATGATCACGACGACGTGATACCCAGCCTGCCAACGTTACTGTCTGACCCGCATTGGATTTACGGAGTGAGCCTGCTTCATGTGTACGTAACATTATTTAGTCCAATTTTTCCGATTTAGAGAGCTTCGAGCAATGAGTCAATCTTAACTGAAGATGTCTGTCCCGATTTCATCTCCTTTAATTCAACTGTTCCACTAGAAATCTCTGATTCGCCCAGGACGATCACGTGCGTTGCACCACTCTTGTCAGCGCCTTTCATGGCTCCCTTGAGCGCTCGATCTCCAAAAGCAATTTCTACAATCTTGCCTTTAGCTCTTAAGGCTGCCGCAATTGTTAGCGCTTCTACCTTTGCTGCTGCCCCCAGTGGAATGATGAAAAGATCTGAGACAAAATCATCATTTTCAATTACACCTTCAGCCTCGGCAGCCAATAGGGCGCGATCAACCCCTAATCCAAATCCAATTCCTGAAAGAGATTGTCCTCCCAGTTGTTCCATTAAACCGTCATAACGTCCGCCCCCACCGATTCCTGATTGGGCACCAAGTAGTTCATGAACAAACTCGAATGTAGTGCCTGTGTAGTAATCCAAACCACGAACCATTCGGGGGTTAACAACATAAGAAATATCTAATGCATCGAGATATTTTTGAACTTGCGCAAATTGTTGGCGCGATGCATCACTTAAATAGTTGATCAATAGGGGCGCATCAGCCATCGCTTTACGAATTTCCTCACGCTTATCATCAAAAAGTCTAA
>WLCR01000109.1 GCA_009705235.1 Actinomycetota bacterium
CTAATGCATTAATCAGCGTTGATTTACCAACGTTTGGGCGGCCAACAATGGCTACAAAGCCCGAACGGAAATCACTCATGGGCCTATTCTCTCATTGATTAACTCCAACAAACTCCACTGCATCTGCCACCGATGTCACGATTTCTGCTGCACGTTCACCTATTAAACGATGGCAGCCTTCGCTAGTTGGCGAATTAATAGGACCAGGTATCGCCATAACAGGACGAAATAGTTCGGCAGCATCACGCGCTGTTCGAAGTGATCCACTGCGAAAGGCTGCTTCTACAACCAAGGTGGCTTTAGATAGAGCAGCGATTAATCGATTGCGAGTTAGAAATCTGCTGGGCAAAGCTTTATTTCCTGGCATGAATTCGGTGACTATGGCACCTGATTCGCAAATTTCTGAAAACAAACGTGCATTGCCGGCCGGATAATTCACATCAATACCCGAGGCAATTACCGCAACTGTGATGCCTTCAGCAATCAAAGCGCCTTTGTGAGCATAAGAATCTATTCCGTAGGCACCTCCACTAATAATCCCCCATTCACGATCTACAAAGCCTGCAGCAAAATCCCCCGCTATACGTGCGCCATAGCTTGTCGGATTTCTTGTCCCCACAATTGCAAGAGAAGAAATATGAAGAGCCTCTATGTGTCCTTTAGCGATTAAGGCGATTGGTGGTGCAACCAAGTCATTGACTTGAATCGGCCAATCATCATCGAACGGTGTAATCAATCGGACATGATGCTGTGCAATTCTTTCCAAAACTTGCTCACCACTGTGTAATTTCAATTCGGCAATTAACTTTTCATATTTAATACTGTCGTAGCCATTGTTTAGCAGTTTTTCAAACACATAATTAGCGCTGTTGCTATAAATCTCGCGGGACCAAAATGTGTGCCCGCCTTCAATAGCGCTAAATAGTGCAGCCCGTGCAATCAGTTCTTTCATGCTTCGACTTTTCCACGCAAGGTATACGCTGCCATGACATCATCCATCGTTGGTAATTTGTTGCCTTTTAAGTCGGCAAAACTCCAAGCTGTGCGAATTATCTTATGAAGTCCACGAGCGGTAATGTGTTCGCGATCGAGTTCATCATGAAGAAAATTCATGGCAGCCCGCTCTGGTTGAAATTCAGTGCGCAAAGCTCGTGCGGGAATCTGTGAATTAAGTGACCAGCCCATGTTTGCAAAACGTTGTGCCGCTACCGCGCGAGCTGCGATCACACGATCACGGATAACGACGCTGCTTTCTCCTAATTGTGTTTTTGCCATATCCACACGGCCAACAGGTTCGACCTGGACTCGTAAATCAATTCGATCCATCAAAGGGCCTGAAAGTTTTCCAAGGTACCTGCGCACCTGTTGTGACGTACAGGTGCAGTTACGACCTCGGCCCGTGAATTTTCCACATGGGCAGGGATTAGCCGCCAAAACCAATAAAAACTGCGCAGGAAAAGTTACATTGCCAATGCTGCGCGCAATTGTGATTGTTCCCGACTCTAAAGGTTGCCGCAATGAATCTAAGACTCCTGGTCCACATTCCGGTGCTTCATCTATGAATAAAACTCCGTAATGTGCCAGCGAACATGCACCTGGTTTTATTACATGAGATCCACCGCCGACCATTGCAACTCGAGTTGTCGTGTGATGCGGCGAAACAATTGGTGCCAGCAATGACAGTGGAGATCGCTGCATGAGTGTTCCGGCAATCGAGTGAACCGCTGTTACTTCGAGTGCTTGTTCAATAGAAAGCGCGGGCATGATGGTTGGAATTCTTTCGGCAATCATTGTTTTTCCAGCACCTGGTGGCCCAATCAGCATGATGTGATGTCCACCTACAGCAGCTATTTCAGCGGCTAATCTGGCTGCTGGTTGTCCTGCTACATCTGCGAAATCTAACCGACTATCACTGTGTTCCCATTGCAAATCAAACTCTTGTTCTTGCTGACGTTCACCCGTACGTAGCCACCGTAAAACTTGCTTTAGATGATGCATCGGAACGATTTCCATGCCTTGCATTAATTGAGCTTCCTTTAAATTGTCAGCAGGTACAACCGCTGTTGTTATACCTGCTTTAAAAGCTGCGATTAGTGCAGGCAGAACGCCGCGCACTGATCGGATTCGACCATCAAGAGAAAGCTCACCAAGAAATACAATCTCCGCTATTTTTTCAGCCGGTACTGTTTCATGTGCTGAAAGTAGAGATATACAAATTGCTAAATCAAAACTAGATCCGCTCTTTGGCAGCCATGCTGGTGACAATGAAACTGTAACTTTGCGATTGGGCCAGACCTCGCCACAGTTAACAATTGCGCTGCGAACGCGATCTCGAGATTCAGATAAGGCCGCATCGGGCAATCCCAACAATGAATATCCCGGCAAGCCATCAGCAATATCTACTTCGACTCCAACAACATGGCCATCTAAACCCAGTAATGCTACCGATTGCGTTTGTGCCAGGGTCATAGCAAGTTAGTTCTGTATTCAATGGATGGTGTTCCATCAATTGCAATTAATACCGCCGCTACATCTATTTGATAGTCACATCCAAGACACCCATGAGTTGCGAGCCACGCTAACGCCAATCGTTGCATTCGATGTGCTTTGTCACGGTTGATTGCCTCAAAGGGATGGCCGAAAGCTACGGAGCTGCGAGTTTTGACTTCGATAAATGAAAAAACACCAGAAGCATTAAGAGCCACTATGTCTATTTCGCCTTCGCGGATACGCCAATTTCGTTCGATGACTTCGATATTGTGCTGAATGAGAAAATTGGCAACTGCTTGCTCGCCAAAAGCGCCGATTTGCTGTTTATTTTTTGTGTGCATGGTCAGGCACGATAAATACACCTACCGATGCTTTAGTGCATCACAGCTTTACTTGTGGATGAGCGCTGCCACATTGGCAAAAGAGGTGCGGTGTTGCGCGCATGGCCCGTGTTCATTAAGGGCTTTAGTGTGGGCGGCGGTGATATATCCCTTGTGTCCAGCAAATCCGTACGCAGGAAATTGCAGATCCATTTCGCGCATTATCCGGTCACGGGTTACTTTTGCAATTACAGATGCTGCACTTATGGACGCCACAACTTGATCGCCCTTCCAGACTGCAAGATTCGGAATGCCTAAACCTTCAATTGCATATCCATCAGTTAAAACATATGCCGGCGCAATACTTAAGCCATGGACAGCTCTGCGCATTCCATCAAGATTAGCTGCATGAACACCACGTGAATCAACTTCTGCAGCCGGGACTATTACAACACTGACAGATGCGGCGATACCTTGAATTAATTCAAAGACGGCATCTCGTTTACTTTCTGGAATCTCTTTTGAATCTCGCACCACTGCTAATTCAGGAGCGAATGGGTCATGCAAAACTACTGAGGCAATCACAAGTGGACCGGCACATGCTCCGCGACCAGCTTCATCTACACCTGCAATCGGTGAGATACCTGCGCTAGTCAGTAACTGCTCAATAACCTTCATCAGGTTACTTTTTTAATACATCCACTTTTGGCACATATGTAATATTTTTAAATGGCCAGATAACTGCTACAACTCGGCCTGTCACGCGCGACAGAGGTACAAATCCTTTGTTGATATCTTCTTGGTGATAGCGGGAATCCGCACTTGCACCGCGGTGGTCGCCCATTACCCAGATCTTTCCAGCTGGAACGGTTACATCAAATGTCATTTCTGATGGCTTATTGCCTGCGTAAATATATGGTTCGGTAACTTCAACATCGTTAATTGTTAAGTTGCCGCTTTTTGTACAACACACAATGTGATCACCAGCAACGCCAATAACACGCTTAACTAAGTACTGTTTTGCAGGATTTGGAAGCACACCGACTGCGACAAGTGCGCTCTTAGCTTTAGCCACGTATTGGTTAGTTGTGTAATCGGTAATTTCAGGTAGCCAATTATCAGGATCGCGGAATACAACTACATCACCACGATTAATGTCTCTAGAAAGAAAAGGAATCTTGTTAACAGCGACTCGATCTTTGACTTGTAAGGTATTTTCCATCGACCCTGAAGGGATATAGAAAAACTGCACTAAGAAAGTTTTAATTAATAGTGAAACAACAAGTGCAACAACTACAAGGACTGGGAGCTCCTTAAGGAGCGATCCCTTATTGCGCATTGAAGAGATTATTCAGCTTTTGGAGCTTCAGTTGCTTCTTCAGCAACCGCTTCTGCTTCAACCAC
>WLCR01000011.1 GCA_009705235.1 Actinomycetota bacterium
CTCTCGATCAGCTGTTTCTAGTGAATGACGTCGCCATTCCTCCAGATATTTGTCGATACCAACAGGTGACTTCTCGAGTTCACCACGAAGGATTTCGGCTTTCTCCTTAAGGCGACGATGGCGTCCCTCAAGAATTCTTACTCGGTTGTTCGCAGAAGTTGGGCTAAAGAATGCGAAACGAATTTCAAATCCTTCGTCCTCCCAAGTTTCTGGTGTTACTGATTCGGTCAGCGCTTCAAATCTGCGAGCGCCCTTATCTGTTATGTCGTACACAATGCGAGAACGTCGTGAAGTTGCCTCAACTACGGTTTCTTCGATCACACCCGCTTCAACCATTCGACGAAGTTGTGGATAGAGAACTGAAAATGACAATGCGCGGAATGGCCCGAAGATGGTGCCGATGCGCTTGCGGAGCTCGTAGCCATGCAATGGGGCTTGTGAGAGTAGGCCTAAGAGGGCAAATTCAAGTGACTCTGACCGTGAGCGCATCTGACACCTCCCCCTTCTTGCTGTGTAATGCTCCGTTAAATGTATCTATTCGATATATCGAGCCGTAATCTATTGGGATATACCCGGGCGTGCAACTCGGACTCGCCAACACGGCAGTTTTTTACCCTGCCCGGGCGTGGCGTACACACTGGTAACGCCCAGCACAGTTCTACCCTTTTATATGTGTCCTACTCCGGATACTCATAGGAAGGGAAGTTTCAAGTGTCTCTACTAACGTGGAAACTCCATGGAAACGGTAAATCAATTAGCTCCGGCGAGGTCGTCTCTACCGACGAACGCCTGACTTGGCCCCGCACCATCGGTGTAGGTCTGCAACACATCGCCGCAATGTTCGGCGCAACATTTTTAGTTCCCATCATTACGGGCTTCCCCCCAACAACAACTCTGTTTTTCTCAGGAATCGGAACACTCCTTTTCTTAGCTCTTACCCAAAACAAAGTTCCTAGCTACTTGGGTTCATCCTTTGCCTTCCTTGCGCCAATCGCGGCTGCTAAGACAAGTGGCGGAATGGGCGCTGCACTCGGTGGCGTCGTCGTTACAGGTTTAATCCTGGCAGCTGTCGGTCTAATCGTTCGCCAAGCTGGAATTGGTTGGATCAACTGGATGCTGCCTCCTGTAGTGACCGGAACAATTGTTATGGTCATTGGTTTGAACTTGGCTGGTGCTGCAAAAAATAACTTTGTTGCTGCTCCGATGATTGGTGTAGTTACTTTGGCTTCTATCGGTTTAATTTCTGCATTTTCTCGTGGATTCCTTGGTCGAATCAGCATTTTCGCCGGATTAATGATCGGATATGGATTGGCCTATGTACAGGGCGATGTAAATACCGATGGAATCAAAGCGGCAAAGTGGTTTGCACTGCCAACATTTACAAATCCAACATTTGATGGCAAGGCTATTGTTTTGTTCCTACCAGTAGTACTTGTTTTGATTGCAGAAAATGTTGGCCACGTTAAGGCAGTTGCTTCAATGACTGGCAAAGATCTTGATGATCAAATGGGTACTGCGCTGATGGCAGACGGTGTTGCAACAACACTTGCCGGCTTCGGTGGCGGTTCCGGTACAACAACGTACGCAGAAAACATTGGCGTAATGGCTGCAACTCGCGTGTATTCAACAGCTGCATATTGGATCGCAGGTGTCGGTGCAATTGGACTTTCCTTGTCACCTAAATTCGGTGCTGTTCTGAGTGCGACTCCTGTGGGAGCACTCGGTGGAGTTGGCGTTGCCTTGTTTGGAATGATCGGTGTTGTTGGCGCACGTATCTGGATCGAAGGAAAGGTTGATTTTGCGAATTCAACTAACCTTTTGATCGCAGGTTCTGCGCTGATTATCGGTATTGCAGATATGTCATGGACTCGTGGGGATTACACATTCAACGGAATCATCAACGCTACATTGGTAGCAATCCTTGGATACCGGATCCTTCACTCAATTGCAGATGCACGAGGTAATAAGTAACATCACTGCATGATTATTCCAACGCGGCTTCCTGAATACATCATTGCCGCAATGGTAATTATCTTGGCGCCTGGCCCGAGCGTATTGTTTGTTATCGCTCGGGCCATCGCGTGGGGCCGAAAGACAGCGGTATTTTCCGTCGCTGGAAATGTAACTGGAGCTTTTTCGCTTTCGGTCTTTGTTGCACTTGGAGTTGGTCCCATCTTGCAACGTTCAGAAATTGCCTACATTGCAGTTCAATGGGGTGGCGGGCTTTATCTGATCTACCTTGGAATTGATGCAATTAGAAAACGCAGTGTGCATGCAGCCGATATGACCAACCAAGGCGATGTTGCACCAAGTGCCGGTCGTTCCATGTGGGATGGCTACTGGGTAGGCGCGCTCAATCCTAAAGGGATTGTTTTCTTTGCTGCAGTGTTGCCTCAGTTCATAGATCGAGAACGTGGCAACGTTACATCTCAGTTAATTCTGCTCGGTGCAATCTTTGCGATTTTGGCATTTTTTTCGGATGGAACGTGGGGTCTGCTGGCCGGAACTGCGCGCGAATGGTTAGCCACTGATTCCAATCGATTAGAAAAGCTTCGAGCTGCCGGCGGAACCATCATGATTATTTTGGGAATATCAGTTTTGGTGTCAGCAATTGTCAGTGGCTAAGTACACAATTGCTTCATGATTAAACCAGCCAAGCCCGCCCGCGAAAACATTTCTCCTTCTGATCTAACCTTTGGCCTATCAACTTGTAAAAGATGTTTGTGGATTAAGTATTGGTACAAAGTCACAATGCCCGGTGCTTTTCCATTAGTTGGAACAATAGCCGCTTTACAAGAAGAGCACTTTCAGGGGGCAGATATGCCGACTATCGACCCTTCTCTTCGTGCAGGAACAGTAACTAAGTGGGGCGAATGGGTTAAGAGCAAGCCGCTAGTTATTAATGGTTCTGAAACTCGATGGCGAATTTTAGGAAAGTATGATTTAGTCGCAACAAACGAGGATGGAACAATTGGTCTAATTGATTGCAAGGTTTCTGATAGTCAACGAGACAGTGGGCAGTTTTACTCACCTCAACTAGAAGCCTATGCCTATAGCCTTGAAAATCCTGCTGCTGGTAAATCCCAAACAGTTGCGTCAATAGGTCTCTTAGTGTGGAAACCAACAACTGCCATTGGTACATCGGTTGAGGATTATGGGTTTGGTGTCTTACAGAAGTATGTTCCGGTTGAACGAGATCAAGCAAACTTTATAAAGGTTATCGGTGAGTTCATAGATGTTTTGGAAGGCGAACTACCTGAAGCCGGTCCTGAATGCCAAACATGCAACTATCTGGTTGCACGTAACGCATTGGATTAATCCTCTTCCTGTATTTCACCAAGCTTTACTTTTTTCGGTGCATAGATGTCAATGTACTCCTGGCCAGACATTGCATGAATCGCATTCATAATCTGATCGGTGACATCCCGCAGGTGCTGTAGATCTGTGGAATCGCCATCGAAGTACATGGGTTTACCAAAATTCATTCCAACCCGCTTTACATTGGGAATAACTTTTCCGGTCGGCTGAATTTTGTCAGTGTTTGACATCGCCACTGGAATTACCGGTGCACCCGATTCAATTGCCAAACGTGCGATGCCAGTGCGACCTTTATACAAACGTCCATCGGGTGATCTGGTGCCTTCGGGGTAGATGCCGATGCAATCTCCATCAGCCAAAACTTTAAGTCCTGTTATCAATGCAGCTTCACTACGACGACCACCTGAACGATCAACAGGTACCTGACCTAATGCGATGAAGGTTATTTTCTTCAGCAAACCCTTTGGACCAGGAGAGGTGAAGTACTCACTTTTTGCAAGGAATGTAACTTTTCGTGGGACAACAAGAGGCATAAAAATTGAATCACTAAAGGACAAATGATTGGAGGCAATAATCACCGGGCCCTTTGATGGCACGTTTCGAAGTCCGCGTACCTTGGGACGGAAGGCAAGCATTAAAAATGGGGTCAAGAATGCACGCAAAGTTCCGTAGGGCAGGTTGTTGAGCACGAGGATAATTTAGTGGTTATTGACGACTATGACACTATCTGAGGGTGAGTGACGCCAAAAAAGAGCCAGATGAGTTTGATGAAGAGGAGTTGATTCGCTCTGAGTTTGACTCCATAGTCTCTAGCCTGTCCCTAGATGAATCATCTCCAACAACCTATTTGGACGAACTCGATCGATTTGATCACGATGGGTTTGTTCAACCTAATCCCCCACGACAAACACTTAAAGGATTCATCCATTCTGCAAAGAGCGCGATCAACCGTTGGTTAAAACGCGGCTATCACGAAGATGATAGAGCAGCGCTATGAGTAATTTCAGTTGGGGAATTGTGGGACCGGGTGGTATCGCACGAGCATTTGCGACTGATCTACAACTAATAGACGGTCATACGGTTGGCGCAGTTGGTTCACGAACTCTTAGCAATGCACAAGAATTTACAAAATCTTTCGGAGGGACTGCATACGGAAATTATGAAGAACTTTTCAGAGATCCATCGATTGACGCAATCTATGTAGCAACACCACATCCTGCACATAAAGACAATGTCATTGCAGCGCTCTGCGCCGGCAAACCAGTTTTGTGTGAAAAGCCTTTTGCTGTAAATGCCCTAGAGGCACAAGAAATGGTGGCTGCTGCGCGTAGAAACAATGTGGCACTCATGGAAGCAATGTGGGCACGTTTCCTTCCGCATTACGCCCAGGTCCGAGAAATTATCGCAAGTGGGATTTTAGGAAAAATTGTGACGATCCATGCAGATCACGGACAGCGTTTAGCGGATCAAAATATCCCTCGCCTAATAGAGCCATCACTTGCAGGTGGCGCACTGTTGGATCTTGGGATATACCCAGTTTCCTTTGCCCATATGATTTTGGGTAACCCAACAAAAATTACTGCAAGCGGTGTTCTGACCGAGAAAGGCGTTGATGCGCAAACATCAATGATTTTTGATTATGCCGATGGTGCACAAGCGATTTTGAATACAACAATGATTGAAGAAACACCATGTCGCGCTGTTGTTGCTGGGCTAAATGGGTGGTTAGAAATTGATCGAGTCTTCTATAGCCCAACAAGTATGCGGGTAACTTTATTTGACGGTTCTGTGACGCAATATCCGCATACCTATGCAGGACATGGATTGCGTGAACAAGCAGAAGTTTTCAAGAAATTGGTTGTTTCAGGTCAAACTCAATCAGAGATCTTGAATTGGAAAGATACTGTCGACATCATGCAGACTCTAGACACCGTGCGTTCTCTAATCGGATTGCGCTACCCCTTTGAGCAATAAATCCAAGCGAAATTGAAACTCTGATTTGAATTAGTTTCTGGCTAAGTCGGCAACACCAACAAGTCCAGCTTCATTGCCTAATTCAGCAGCAATTAATGTTGGGTATGGATGCTTTCCTGCAAATGGCATGGTGCGTTCAAGCGCTTCGCGAGTTGGCTTAAGCAAGATTTCTCCCGCATCAATTACTCCCCCGCCAATAACTACACAACTCGGATCCAATAAAACCGATAATGACGCAATTCCAGCTCCTAGCCATTGGCCAGTTGTATTAAAGGCAGCAAGTGCAACGGGATCACCATCACGGGCAGCATCTGTAATCGCTTGTCCAGTTAAGCCAGCGATAGTTCCATCGCCACGGGATAAAAGATTTCGAGCAATTTCAGGGCTGGCGCTGATTGCTTCACGGGCATGACGCAGAAGTGCATTTCCTGATGCATACTGTTCAAAACATCCACGCGCACCACAACCACACAGATGGCCATCAGGAACAACACGTAAGTGACCAAACTCGGCGGCTATTCCAAATGCGCCTCGGTACAAATCACCGTTAACAACAATTCCTCCACCAATACCAGTTCCGACGGTTAACATCATCATGTGATTTTGATTGCGACCAGCACCAAATTTTGCTTCACCCCACGCCGCAGCGTTTGCATCATTTTCTATAACTACGGGTAACCCAATCAATGCGGTTAGCTCGGCATCTAAATCAACACCATTCCAGTCGGCAATATTTGGAGTTGCAAGCATTGTTTTGCGATCAGATGAAACAAAACCTGCTGCAGATACACCAATCGATGAGACATCAAATTGAGCCATGAGCTCTCGCGCTGTGTCCGCAATTGTCTGTGTTAAGGCAGCGCCACCTTGGCGAGGAGTGTCTTTGCGTGCGGTTGCATGAATTTTTCCATTTTCATCAACAACACCGCCAAGAACTTTTGTTCCCCCCACATCGATACCAATTGCATACGACATGGAATTATCCCTCTAGATGAGTTTTGAGTTGTGACAACGCTGCATCAATCGTTGCCTTCTCTGCTTTCTGTCGCATCATTGCGGGGATCGGCATCGATAGTGACACTTCAAGCTCGTAAGTAACTTCGGTTGTATCTTCATCAATACTCTTGAAAGAATAAATCCCATCCATACCGGTCAAAAGATCTGCCTCATCTAATGAGAAGCTCAATTTATTGGGAGCACCGCTCCAGTCGTAATCTAAAGTTGGGCGATCTTTCATCATGCCTGCGTCAATACTCATTTTTACCTTAGTAATGCGTCCCTGATCATCATGGGCGATTGCTTCGGCAGATTTAATCTGGGTGGACCACTCGGGGTATTTGTCCAAGGCAAAAAGAACCTCTTGGACGGCGGCGATTGGGGCATCGATACTTACTGTTGATTTGCTGAATTCGGCCATAGCGGAAGGTTACCCTCTTTACCTTTCCGCTTCGCTCACGCTAGCGTTGCCCCATGAATGAAATCACAATCCCTCCTCTTGTTCCCGCTGCTACGGCTGGAAACCTCACAAATTTGATCGCTGAACGTGCCTGGTTTGAACCAGAGCGCATCATCATGTCTCGTCCATTGGGCGAGGGATGGCAACCCGTAACCGCGCGCGAAGTTGATGAAGAAGTTCGCGCAACAGCCAAGGGATTAATTGCAGCCGGAGTTCAAATTGGTGATCGCGTAGCAATCATGGCGCGCACGCGATATGAATGGACGATTTTAGATTTTGCTACCTGGTACGCAGGTGCCGTTGTCGTTCCAATCTATGACACATCATCTGCAGAACAGATCGATTGGATTCTCAACGATTCACACTCTGTTGGAATCATTGTCGAGACACCTGCCCTTCGTGATTTAGTGCAAACTGTTTTGCCTTCTCATACTCGACATGTCTGGACGATGACAGATGATGTACTGGCAATTTTGCGTGAAGCTGGAAAGCACATCGGTGATGATGAGATAGATCGTCGTCGTAATGCGGTAACTCCCTCATCTCTAGCAACATTGATCTACACATCAGGAACAACTGGAAAGCCAAAAGGCGTGCAGCTAACACATGCCAATTTTCTTTCAGAAACTGGAAATGTTGCACAGGGCGCAAGCGAGTTGTTCCTAAAGCCTGGTGGTTCAACACTTCTGTTCTTGCCGGTTGCGCACGTATTTGGTCGCATGGTTCAAATTGGAGCAATTGCTTCTGGTCTGCATATGGCACATTGCAGCGATCCAGCAACACGCTTGCCTATGGATTTGGCTTCATTTAAGCCAACTTTTGTGTTGGCTGTCCCGCGTATCTTTGAAAAGATTTATAACGGAGCAGAAGCACGCGCAGAAGCTGCTGGCAAAGGCAAGATTTTCAAGAAGGCTGCTGATGTAGCAATTGCTTACTCCGAAGCACTGGATAAGAAGGGCATGTCGCCAGTTCTAAAGTTTAAACACGCACTCTTTGACAAGTTGGTCTACAGCAAGATTCGCGCGGGTATGGGCGGAAATGTAGAGGCGGCAATTTCAGGTGGTGCTCCACTCGGTGCACGCCTTGGACATTTCTATCGTGGTGCTGGAGTAACGATTCTTGAAGGGTACGGTTTAACCGAAACAACAGCGGGTGCAACTCTTAATTTGTATGGAGCGCACCGCGTAGGTTCTGTTGGTAAGCCAATCCCAGGCACGTCAGTCAAGATTGCAGAAGATGGAGAAGTTCTTCTACGTGGACCAATTGTTATGCAGGGATACTGGCAGAACGAAGCCGCGAATGCCGAAGTTTTTGATGGTGAGCGTTGGTTCAAGAGCGGTGACCTTGGAAAACTGGATGATGATGGGTTCCTGTATATCGTTGGCCGTAAAAAGGAAATTATTGTGACCGCTGGAGGAAAAAATGTAGCACCAGCAGTACTAGAAGATCGCTTACGTTCTCATCCATTGATCAGTCAATGTATGGTGGTTGGAGATAACCAGCCATTCATCGCCGCACTCGTAACAATCGATCCAGATGCTCTGAAAGCCTGGGTTGTTAACCACAAAAAAGATGGCGCATCAATTAATGATTTGATCAATGATCCTGATTTGATTGCTGTCGTACAAACCGCTGTCGATGAAGCGAATAAGGCTGTAAGTAAAGCTGAATCGATTCGCAAGTTCACAATTCTTCCTGTGGACTTCACTATCGCCGGCGGCCATCTGACTGCAAAACTATCGGTTAAGCGGCACGTAGTTGCAAAGGAGTTTGCTCAAGAGATCGACGCATTGTTTACTAAATGAACGATCGGCGGGTAATACTCGCTCAAGAACTTCATGATGGAATTGCCCAGGACCTAGTAGGCCTGGGCTTTTCCATTGACTCATTGATAGCTACAACTGTTGATCAGTCGAGCAGAGAATCATTGCGCCTAGTGCGATTTGCAATCACGGAATTAATCAACAAAGTTAGACTCGAAATTCATCAACTACGCTCTGCCTCTGACTTAATTTCTGAAGCTGAGGAAACTGATCGGAATTACGAACTCCTCCGTGTTCTCTCAGAGGTATTAAGAAATGTCTCTGAGCACGCGCAAGCCTCGCACTTGTCTATTCAAATCATTGACAATGGAATAGGAGGCGCTATTAGCAAGGAAGGCAGTTTCGGCCTGCAGGGCATACAGGAACGAATCACACAACTCAATGGGGATATCCGTATTGAAACCAGCGAATTAGGAACGAAAATCACCATTGAGCTACCTTTAGAAAGGTAACAATGAAGGTTTTAATCGTTGATGACCACGCAGTTGTTCGACAAGGATTGAAGGCTGCAATTCAAACACATGGGTATGAAGTTGCAGCAGTTGCTGGGTCAATCAATGAAGCACAGGCGTTCATGGCGCAAACAAATCCTGATGCAATCATTATTGATATCAACTTGCCAGACGGGTCTGGATTTGAATTAGTGACTTGGGCACGCAAACTCTCACCAACAATTGCGATTATTGTGCTCACTCTCAATGACGGAGCCGATTATCTGCGAGCAGCAAAGAATGCTGGTGCAAATGCTTTTATCGTAAAAAGCGCTCCGCTGTCTGATCTCCTAGCTGCCCTTGATTTTGCAATTTCTAGCCCAACTTCGTTTAGTAGTAAACCTATTTTCAAGATTGGCATAGATTCAGGACTGACAGCTAGAGAGATAGATATTTTGCAGTCAATCAACCTCGGCTTGAGCAACACTGCAATATCTATACATCTGTTTATCTCGGTCTCTACTGTCAAGACTCATATTTCATCGATCTTCAGAAAATTAGAAGCAGACAACCGTGTTCAAGCGTTGTCAATCGCTCGTGAACGCGGGTTACTTCTGTAACAAGTCCTCAAAATCTTTAGACCAGATCTCCCAACGCCAATTATCAATAATCCATTGGCGACCAGTAATACCCATCAATTGTGAAGCGGTACTGTTATTGAGCAGTTCTATTGCAGCAGCTGCAATCTCTAGTTCATTTGTTCCGTCAACGACCAGACCCGTTTTATCCTGCACAACAGCATCGGGTGCTCCCCCAGAATTTCCTGCCAATACTGGCAATCCGCAAGAACTTGCTTCTAAATACACGATCCCAAGTCCCTCAACTTCAAGGCCCATTAAACGTGAGCGGCTGGGCATTGCGAAAATGTCTCCGGCACACAAGTGCATCGGCAAATCTTTATATTGAATTCGGCCTATGAAAGTTACAGAGCTTTCTAACTTGTTTTTGCGCACTAACTTTTCGAGGTGTTCTCGGTATGGCCCTTGCCCAATCAACAATAAGTGTGCTTCAGGAACACTTTTTAGAATGTGCGGCATGGACTTGATTAAGAAATCCTGACCTTTACGATGAACTAAGCGCCCAACAGAGACAATCACCTTTTTTTGTGTTAAGCCTAAAGATTCTCGAAGCGCTGATGCATCAGTTGGTGTGAAATGATCGACGTCAATGCCTGGTGCGATTTTCACCATTGAACGCTGTGCTTTAGTACTCACGCTTTTTGAAATAGCTGCGCGAGTGAAATCCCCTAAATATGTGAGTGCATCAACTGTTGAGCCGATTCTGCGCAATAAAAGGTTGAATGGAAATACTTTGGCCCACCAAACTTCATGTCCGTGAGTGAGGGCGACTGTTCGTGTTACCCCCGCACGCTTCATGCTGGCAGATAAGAGTCCCAGCGGTGCGGCAGCTCCGAATGCTGCAGTTGTAATGCCTTCCCTTTTTATAATTGAGCGAAGGTTTACGGCAACTCGAGGAGTCGGCAACAGTATTTTTGATCTGTCCCTAATCACACGGACACCGTAATTGGCTAACCAGTCAGCATCATAGAGTTCTGAATCTTCTTGGAACGATGTATAAACAATCGTGGAACCAAAAGGGCGACGTTGGATCAATCCAATTATAAAAGTTTCTATACCACCGGCGCGTGGACCAAAGTCGTTGGTGACAAACACAACAGAATTAGAAACGGCGGGCTCCAACCAATGGCTTACTACCAAGCGAACCGCTAGTCGTAACCTTTACACGCGAACCAGAACGAGGCGCATGCACCATTTTTCCTCCACCTAGATATATTCCAACGTGCGAAACTGGGCGACCGTAGAACAAAAGATCGCCAGGCTTTAATGAACTGAAAGAAACTTTTTTACCCATTCGAGATTGCGCAGCCGATGAATGAGGCAGAGACACACCTGCTGCCTGATAGGCGCGCATAGTTAAACCTGAACAGTCCCACGTAACCAGACCTGCTGCGCCAAAGACATAACGATCTCCAATTTGCTTCAACGCATACTTGAGAGCAATGCCGGCCCGTCCAGATACCCCATTGGCACTCTTTGCCGCTTGCAATGATGACGCCTGATCTGCATTTTCTTCGTCGTCAGCTAATCGTGCTAACCGCTCACGTTCTGCCTTAGAAAGTTTTGACAGTAATTTTTCAGCCTCTACCAATTTGCTTCGGGCAATTGCAGATTGCGCCGCCAATTTCTTTTGTGCTGCAGCAACAAGTGCGATCTTGTCATTAACCGTCAAGGTGGTTGCATTGAGGCGCTGCTGTGCGGCTTCAAACTTTCGCAGTTGGGCAGACTTTCTGCGGGTGATCGCCTCAAGTGATCCTGCCGATGAAAGATACAAGGTTGGATCACTAGAAAAAAGAAGCTCAAAACTTTGGCCAAATCCCCCAGATTTGTACTGCTCGATCGCAATTGTTCCTAATGATCTTTGTAGAGTGGAAACTGTTTGACCTTGAACTTCAGCTTTTGCCTTAATTCCATTAAGGGTTTTTGTTAAGCCAGCCAATTTAACCTTTGCTTCTTGAGCACCTTCGGCGGCCGCTGTTGCATCCTCTTCTAATTGGCGCACCTTGGCTTGGACTTGAGCCAAACTAGGGGCGGCATTGGCCGAGACAGGTGCAATGACTCCAGCAACCATCGCCAGAGCCGCACCAATGCGCAAGGAAAAAGACATGGGCACAAGGCTAACCTCGCCTAGACCCCTATCTCAACCTCATATCGCCCTAAAGGGCTGTGAATTCGGATTGAATTAGGCTCCACGAGCGTCATATTGCAGTGGAGGCGTGAGTCCACTGTCAGCCAGAACGGTAAGGGCTGAAACCGTTGCCTCGCTGATTTCTCGTGAAGGTTCGAGGAAAAAAGCCACGACACATGTATTGCAGGCGATCGTAGCCATAGTGCATGTAGTGCAATCGATGATCATGGAAATAAAGGTAGAGGCTGCCACTGACAGATTCTTCACACGATTTAATCTGCTGTGAGCAATAATTAGCGCTGTGAGCATCGTTGCAACACTTGTTGTGGGCAGGGATGGCTCGACCTCGAAGGAAAGCCGATCAGCCGGAGTTAGCTCGGTATCGGATCGCAAGGTTTTTCTACAACGTCGCCGTGAGGTTGATTGCATAATCATCGGTGGAAATACCGCCCGCCACGAGCCATACAACCGAACTCCTGTGCCTTTGGTTGTGATCTCACGATCTCTTGTAAATCCCGTGCAAGGAAATCATCTGGCGCTACTGTGGAATTGTTCCCCGGCTCAAGCAGTCGACAAAGCGCGTACGCAGTTTGGTCCCACGATTTTGATTGAGGGCGGGATTTCATTAATCAACGAATTAACTGAACAGAAAATTTTGGACCGAATCGAACTGAGCGTTACACCAGCAACTGGCGGTGACAACAGAATTGATTGGGAAGAGTTATTGGCACGTTTTAAACATTGCCAATCGCGAGAAGTCGATGGCACCACCTTCTATTCAGCATGGAACTAAACGGCTGAAATAATAGAAACTCCAGTCACTGCAAGGGCAATTCCGATGTACTGAACTTTATGTAGTCGCTCCCCCAAGAACTTAAATGCCAGAACCGCTGTTGCGATCGGATATAAAGAGCCGAAGACCATTGCAACAGAAACAAGGCCCTTCGTGCAGGCTATTCCAAGTAGAAGGTTGGCAAGAAAATCTGCAGCACCGATAAAAATAAGTATTGGCATATCTTTCTTTTTGAAATTTCCTGTGGTTCTAAACTTTAAAGCTAATGAAATGGTGACAAAAAATGTTGCAGCTCTCATTGAAACCATTGTTAACAAGGCGCTACTTTGCGATCCGATGGCTATGAAAGTCAGCGCTAGACCAAAACCAACGGCTGCTCCTAATGCAAGAAGGATCGGCTTTATAGGAAAGCCTTGAGATAGTTCTGGTCCACTTGCACAAAAAACGCCTATCAATGCAATTACTACGCCTACTAAAGTTATTGTGGAAAGAACATCACCTGTAATTAGTGCATACGCTAAAGGAATTACCGTACTTAAAGAGCTAATCGGAGATACAACGCCCATTCGACCCGTTGATAATCCTTCATACAAACAAGCCAGTCCGATATAGCCAAACATTCCGGCAAGTGCACCAGGGATCAAAAATCCGTCAAGACCCAGAATTTTTCCTTGCCAGCTTCCGGAAATAACGACAATTAGTATTCCGACAAAGAGGCCAAAAACTTGAGAAAGACCCAGAACTGCAAATGGGTGATGCTTTTTGCTAAGACGTCCCGCGAAATAATCAGCGGTTCCCCACATTGCACTTGATAGAAGCGCTAACAACGAAGCCATTGCGCAAGGTTACAGCCCCGCCTCCCATAAAATGCAGCATTAATTCTTTATTCTTAGTAAGTGGATGCGAATGCTTTTGAGCGATTAGTCGATCATCTTCGTACATTTACTCCGCGGGCAGAAGTTTCGCTCATCGAAGTACCTGCTCCGCAAAAATTAGCAACCTTTTCTTTTGCATTTTCCGCCGATGTTTCAAACGGTTTAGTCGGTGATGAAGAAGATGAAGTGGCAAATGGTCGATTTGTGCTGTTGCACGAGCCGGGTGGCCAGGCTACGTGGGATGGAGAATTTCGTTGTGTGACCTTTGTCAGTGCTGATGTGGATCCAGTAATGCAAGAAGATCCATTGTTACCAGAAGTGGGTTGGAGTTGGTTTCTGGAATCACTTGAAAGCAACAACTGTGTGTACAACGCTCCCAGTGGAACGGTGACACGTGTATCTAGCGCCTCTTTTGGAAAACTGTCGCCTCGTAATGATGATGCGGAAATTGAAATTCGAGCTTCGTGGACGCCAATCATCTCTGAACCACACGAATTGATGAAACATATTGAAAGTTGGTGCAACTTGATTTCAGAGGTAGCGGGTTTACCGCCCGTACCTGAAGGCGTCTCCGCAATTTCTGCTGCGCGTCGTCAATAATTATGACCGAAGAACTCGTGGTAGTACCTTTGCTGCAACCTGCTGAAGGAAC
>WLCR01000110.1 GCA_009705235.1 Actinomycetota bacterium
GACGTACGTCCAAAGATCACCATGGCATGCGTTGATTGCAAAGAGCGTAATTACATTACAAAGAAGAACCGCCGCAACGATCCAGACCGCATGGAACTCAAGAAGTTCTGTCCACGTTGCAAGTCTTCAACTCTTCACCGCGAAACTCGCTAATGATCAATCCCGATTCGGTCGGGCGCACCTTCGCTGGTGCAGATTCTGTAACTGTTTCTCAATCTGAAATTGATGCCTTTTGTGCTGTCATCTCTGAAACAAATACAACTGTTGCACCCCCTACATTTTCTATTCGCATTTCATTGTCACAATATGAATCAATCCTGACCCAACCTGAAATTGGTGTTGATTGGACACGTTTGGTGCATGGCGATCAAAAGTTTGAAATCTTTCGCCCCATAGTTGCTGGCGATGTATTTAGGTGTTCTGCAACTATCGAAACTCTGCGTGTAGCGGCAGGAAATGAAATTGTCTCTGTGCGCTCCGATTTACATAATGGAACAGAATTAGTCGTTTCATCGTGGTCAACATTGGTAGTGCGTGCATGATTGAGGTCGGCACAGTTTTAGAAGAGCATACCTTCTATTTAGATCGCGCAATGCTTAAGGCATATGCCGAAGCAAGTGGAGATCACAATCCAATCCATCAAAATGAAGAGTTTGCTGTATCAGTTGGGCTTCCTAATGTGATTGCCCACGGAATGTTAACGATGGCTTTGGTTGGAAAATATGTAACTGATTGGGCGGGCGGGTCAGCCGCAGTCAAAGAGTTTTCGGCGCGTTTTGTAAAGCCTGTCATTGTGCCGGCAGATCAAAAAGTTGATTTAACCGTGTCAGCTACTGTTTCCGAAATAGATGGAGAACGTGTTTCAATTACCCTAAGCGCAACATCTGTTGGTATAAAAGTTTTAGGAATGGCTAAAGCAGTGGTGGTTAAGTGAGTGTTCCAGATTCCGTAACTACACTTGCACAGGCTCGTATGGAAGCGCGCGCTGCAAAAGATTTTGCATTAGCCGACAAATACCGGGATGAATTGCTTCAAGCAGGATATGAAGTTGTAGATGTTGCCGGTGGATACGAGCTAAAGCCTAAGAAGCCTTATATAACACTTGCTTACCCCCGCGATATCCGATCTATCGATCTAGATAATGATGTCACCGTTGGATTAATTGTTGATGGGTTCACCGAAGATGCTCTGGATACAGTTAAAGCTATTAAAGCTAATAGTGATTGCGCCGTGGCGATAATTTCGATTGGTGATGCAGGCTCATTGTTCGAACAGATGGATAAGCGCACCTACTTAATTTCAGTTAATCCAGGGGCAGCATGGGGAGATTGTGCAAATGTTTTTCTAGAAAAAGTTCAGAGCAAATATGTAATCATCATGGATCCTTCAACACGTTTTACAGCAGATGCAATTACACCCGTTGTCCAAGAACTTGATAAAGGCGAATACGTTGCTGTCGGTTGGCGTGGGGGATTAGTTAACGCAGATGATGAATGGCGCAGCGTTGATGACAAGGGTCCTGGCGAAGTAGATGTTCTTTTCTCTTACTTCATAGCTTTTAACCGAGCCGCGATGATTGAAGTAGGTGGATTTAATCCACGTGCTGTGTATTATCGAAATGCAGATATCGAATACTCACTAAAGATCCGTCAAGCGGGTGGAAGACTGCTTCAGATGGAACTACCTTTAACGCAAGAGCGCCATCATGGATATCACGACGTCGATCCCGAATACCGCGAAGTTCAGTCCAAAAAGAATTACGACCGTATATTGGATAAGTACCGAGGTAAAAGCGCAATTTTGTCCCCACGCAGGTAACCTTTCTACATGACCGAGTTATCCAAGTACACCAGTTTGCGCGTGGGTGGCCCGGCTACAAAAATTGTTCAGGTCTCAACTGAAGCTCAAATCATTGCTGCTATTGAAGATGCCGGTGATACACCTATTTTAATTATGGGTGGTGGCACCAATGTTCTGATCGCAGATAAAGGCTTTGAGGGAACGGTTATTCGAATCTCAAACAATTCAGTGCAATCCGAAGTTGATGCATGCAGCGGCGCCACATTAACTATTGGTGCGGGCGAAGATTGGGATGTATTTGTTCAGACAACTATTGCTAATGGCTTTGCAGGACTTGAAACATTAAGTGGAATTCCAGGCACCGTAGGCGCTGCTCCAATTCAAAACATTGGTGCATATGGCCATGAAGTGTCAGAATTCATTACTCGTGTTCGTACATACGATCGCCAATTAAAAGAGATATATACATTTACTAATAGCCAATGTGAATTTACATATCGAAACTCTTACTTTAAAGCGCACCCTGGACGATATGTGGTTCTGGATGTTCAATTCCAGCTTCGCATCGGTGAATTTAGTGATCCTATTACTTACCTTGAACTTTCAAAGAAATTAGGGATTGAGCCAGGAGACAAAGCGCCAGTTGCTGCAACACGTCAAGCGGTCTTAGAACTTCGCGCAAGCAAAGGAATGTTGCTCTCTCCTGACGATCATGATTCGTGGTCTGCCGGTTCTTTCTTTACTAATCCAATTGTTTCGCAGCAAGCAGCAGATTCGCTTCCTGATGCTGCACCAAAGTGGCCACTAAACGATGGCAGAGTAAAGATTTCAGCAGCATGGCTCATCGAAAATGCTGGCATGCATAAAGGTGATGAAGTTGGCGGAGCGCGTATTTCGACAAAACATGTGTTGGCATTAACTAACTCTGGTAGCGCAACAGCATCCGATATTGCAGAGCTGGCAAAGCGCGCACGAAATCAAGTTAAAGAGGTATTTGGAATAACTCTTGAAGCAGAAGTAAATCTCGTTGGGATCGAGATTTAACCTTCTGTTATTAGCATCTTAATCCGGCCAATACCTTCAACAATATCTTCATCACTTGTTGCATATGAAAAGCGCAAGTATCCAGATGGTCCAAATGCCTCACCCGGAACAGCTGCAACCTCGACCTCTTCAAGCAACAACGTTGCTAATTCTGCAGATGTCGTAGGTGTTTTTCCACGGATAGTCGTACCCAGTACACCCTTTACAGATGGATAAACATAAAAAGCGCCAGTAGGTGTTGGACATTCAAAGCCTGGGATCTCGTTCAGTAAATCAACAATTAACTTACGGCGACGATTAAACGCTTCGCCCATCGTGTGCACTGCATCTAAATTTCCAGTTAACGCAGCAATTGCTGCACGCTGTGAAACATTTGAAACATTTGAAGTTAGGTGTGATTGTAAATTTGTTGCTGCCTTAATTACATCCTTAGGCCCGATCATCCAACCCACACGCCAGCCAGTCATTGCATATGTCTTTGCAACACCATTAATGATGATGCATGTGTCCGCAAGCGCCGGAACAACGACTGGAAGTGATGGAGCTTTTGCACCGTCATATAACAAATGTTCGTAAATCTCATCGCTAATAATCCAGATGTTGTTCTTAACAGCCCATTCACCAATTGCTTTTACTTGTTCTGGTGAGTACACAGAACCTGTTGGATTTGATGGCGAACAGAAAAGTAGCGCTTTAGTTTTTGGTGTGCGAGCAGCCTCTAGCTGTTCAACCGATACTAAATAATTTTGAGTTTCATCAGCGAAAACTTCAACCGATACTCCGCCAGCTAATTTGATGCACTCTGGGTATGTCGTCCAGAAAGGAGAAGGTAGAAGTACTTCATCTCCTGGATTAATAATTGTTGCAAATGCTTGATACACAGATTGTTTTCCACCATTAGTTACAAGAACCTGATCAACAGTGATGTCGTAATTGCTGTCACGCTTTGTCTTATCAACGATTGCAGCGCGAAGTTCTGGTAAGCCTGGTGTTGGCGTATAACGATGATTTGCTGCAATCTTTGTTGCTGCCGCTGCTGCTTCTACGATGTAATCAGGTGTTGGAAAATCTGGTTCACCTGCTCCAAAGCCAATTACTGGGCGACCAGCTGCTTTGAGCGCCTTTGCTTTTGCATCAACGGCCAATGTGGCTGATTCTGCGATAGCTGCGATGCGGGCTGAGATACGTGGAGTCATAGGCGTAAGTCTGCCGTATTTCATGCGCGAGTTAGACCTGAACCCCACCTTGCCTCTACACTTCGACGCTCACGAGGGTTTGCTTTTCCCTATGGTTTTGCCATGCTCTCGCGAAGGGCAGTAGCTCAATTGGCTAGAGTTGCCGTCTCCAAA
>WLCR01000111.1 GCA_009705235.1 Actinomycetota bacterium
AGTGTACGAATATGTTGTCCATCAACATCAGCATCTGCCATCAAAATAATTTTGTGGTAACGAAGTTTTTCAATATCAAAATCATCGTGAACGCCAGTACCTAGTGCGGTTATTAGCGCCTGAACTTCATTGTTTTGTAAAACACGATCAATACGGGCTTTTTCAACATTCAAAATTTTTCCACGGATTGGAAGTACTGCTTGGTTGCGTGAATCTCTGCCACCTTTTGTGGAACCACCTGCAGAGTCACCCTCGACAATGTACAGCTCGCATTTAGCAGGATCGGTCCACTGACAATCTGCTAACTTGCCTGGCATTCCGCGACCTTCAAGTAATCCTTTTCGGTTGCGACTTAAGTCGCGAGCTTTGCGGGCTGCAACACGTGCCGCAGCTGCATCAATGCTTTTGCGCACGATTTCTTTGCCTTCGGCAGGGTTTTGTTCAAACCAGCTTGTGAGCTCTTCATTAACAATTTTTTGTGTAAAAGTCTTTGCTTCTGAGTTACCGAGTTTGGTTTTTGTTTGACCTTCAAACTGTGGGTCTGCAAGTTTGATAGAAACAATTGCTGTTAATCCTTCGCGAACATCATCACCTGTAAGACGGTCTTCCTTCTTGCGGATGAAACCTTGTTCTTCGCCAAACTTATTGACAATCGAAGTGAGTGCTGTGCGGAATCCTTCTTCGTGTGAACCACCTTCATGGGTGTGAATTGTGTTAGCAAACGTATAGACAGATTCAGAAAATCCAGCATTCCATTGCATTGACACTTCTAGTGAAATCTTGTTCTTTTTATCTTCTGATGCAAAAGAGATTATTGATTTATGTGTTTCTCCGCGGGTTGAATTGAGGTGCTTAACAAAATCTGCAATACCACCGTCGTATTCATAGCGGACTGTTAACTGCTCACCCTTTTCATCAACATGCCCGTCGCGCATATCTGTCAAAGTTAAAATCAAGCCTTTATTAAGAAATGCCATTTCGCGAAAACGTGTTGATAGAACTTCGAAAGAAAAATCAGTTGTTTCAAAGATTTCCTTTGATGGCCAAAATTGAACAGTTGTTCCGGACTGTGTGGAGGCATCACCTTTGCGTACCGGCGCTGTTGGAACTCCTAATTTATAATCTTGATACCAATAACTTCCGTCTCGTTGAACAATCACTGAAAGATCGGTACTGAGTGCGTTAACAACGGAAATACCAACACCGTGTAACCCGCCAGAAACTGAATAACCACCATCGCCGAACTTTCCACCTGCGTGTAAAACTGTAAGAACAACTTCGAGTGCTGGCTTTTTTTCTACTGGGTGGATATCAACTGGGATACCGCGGCCGTTATCGATTACCTCAACGCCGCCATTAGCCATCAGGGTTATGTTGATTTCAGTGCAGTGTCCGGCTAGGGCTTCATCGACAGAGTTATCAACAACTTCATAAACTAGGTGGTGTAGGCCGCGTTCTCCTGTGGAGCCGATATACATTCCTGGGCGCTTGCGAACCGCCTCCAGGCCTTCTAGGACGGTGATGTTGCTGGCGTTATAGGAGCTCTCGGCCATCGCAACTCCTTCCTAGACAATCGGTTAAACCAGCCCTGGGGGCTTTTGGAGAGGATTGGCCTCCCGGAATGCGCTTATCCTAGTCATAAATGGTGATAATAAATAGCCGAAAAAAGCCCTGTGGACGGGTATAGCCGAACTTTAAGCGTGGAGTTGAGGGGATCTAGTGGGTTAGATCTAGTTCTAGCTTTATTTCTTTAGTTGTAAGTGTCTCGTGGACCGCGAGCATTACGGATGGTGCGGACCCCTTTTTTCCAGGTTGGGGTCTGAGGCCCAATGATGACCAGCCGCTCGATTAGCACCCCGGTGGCATCTTTTTGGATCGTGGCCAGTAGATTATTTGAAATCAATTGCAGCTGTGTGGCCCAAGCGGTTGATGAACTTTGAATTGTTAAGACATTATCTAAGATTGAAATTGGTTGCGCGTGTTCTGAAATTTCATCACCAACAATTTTTTTCCAGTTAACAAAAAGATTTCCTTCGGCCAACCCAGAATCCCAATCACGATCTGCCACTAAATTATTTAACACACCGCCGATTAATTCTGGATCTCCTGGTTGCCCAACGCGCGCAGTTGGTGCAGGTTTATTTGGTTTTCTTGTTATACCGGTTTTAAATGATTGAAAAAGGTCAAGAGCTAAGTCACGTTTTGTCATTAACTCTTTCCTTTCTTCACAACACCTGGTGTTACATAAAATTTTTGTGTTAGCAGCTCTGCTGGCAAATCACTTTCAACTGCCGCAGTAATAAAAGTTTGTTCTGCTAATTGCGTTGCAGACATTAATTGAATTCTACGGGATGTATCAAGTTCGGCAAAAACATCATCCAAAATGAGAATTGGTGAAGAACCTTCTGATTTCAAGAGGTTGAAAGAACCAATTCGTAAAGAGATTGCCATAGACCAGGATTCTCCATGGCTCGCATATCCTTTTGCTGGAAAATCTCCAATTTGTAAATGTAGGTCGTCTCGATGTGGACCAATTAAAGAAACGCCTCGTTCAATTTCTTGATAGGCGACTTCTTCTAGACGTTGTGTTAGTGCAACTAAGTTGTCATCGATGTTTTTAGTAACACCTTCAGTGCTGCATTTGTAAGAGATAGACGCTGGTTTTACTTCATTTAGGTTTGCGTAATTTTTGGCAACCCATGGGTTCAATGCATCAATTAAAGCAATTCTTTCAGCGGTTAATTCGGCACCTAATTTGATAAGTTGTTCATTCCAGGGAACTAGAGCTGCGGCAGATGTTCTCGTTTTTAACAGTGCGTTACGTTGTTTAACAACACGCTCATAATCAGCGATTACACCTGCTAGGCGGGGGGTTCGGGTGATTAGTAAGCGATCAAGAAAGTCGCGGCGGTTGCCTGGTTCACCACGAACAAGATCTAGATCTTCTGGGGAGAAATACACTATTTGGATAGCACCCAGTAATTCACGTTGGCTACGGGTAGGATTTCCGTTAATACGTGCGCGGTTTGCTTTTGTTGTATTGATTTCTAAATCTATTTGTAGTGTTCGATCCTCACGTTGCACCTCTGCGCGAATGATCGCTTGTTGGTTTCCGAGAGAGATTAGTGGGACGTTGTTTGCAACACGATGCGAAGAAAGAAAGGCTAAATAAATCAGCGATTCAGCAATGTTAGTTTTTCCGGAACCGTTATCGCCAATAAATGTGATTACACCAGGTTCTAGCTCAAGCTCTAATGAAGCATATGAACGGAAGTTGGTAAGAGCCAACTTGTTAATACGCACTAGGTGTCCTTACTACAAATATGGAGTTTATGATGCGTAACGCATTGGCATTAACAGGTAGCGGTAGTTTTCAATTACCGCTCCGTCTTTGTCGCTCTTGCCCATCAAAATAGCTGGTTTGTTTGAACCGGTAAATGAGATTTGAACAAATTTTGTTCCGACCGCATTTAAACCATCTGCAAGAAATGTTGGGTTAAAAGCAATAGAGATTGCTTCGCCAGTTAATAAAATTTCTATTGCTTCGGTTGCTTGTGCTTCTTCGCCAGCTCCTGCTTCAAGAGACAAAGTGTTGTTTGCAAAATCCAGGCGTAGTGGGACGGTTTTGTCTGTCACTAACGCAACACGGCGAACAGAATCTAGAAGTGTTGCAACTTCAATAAGTGCTGTTGTTGTCACCTCTTGTGGAAGTAGGTGACGGTATGGGGGGAAGGTTCCATCTAACATGCGTGATGTCATGGTTTTGCCGTCTCCTGCAAAACCAGCTAAACGATCATTACTGGTGTTTGGTGCAAAAGAAAGAGAAACATCTTTAGAGCCTGTTAGTGATTTGGCTGCATCTGCAATTGTGCGAGCGCGTAATAGCGCTGTAGTAGATGTGTTTGGCGCAGTTGGTGCCCATTGAATTTCACGGACGGCTAAACGGTAGCGATCGGTTGCAGCGAAAGTAACTGTGTCTTCGTTAATTTCGACATGAACCCCTGTAAGGGTTGGAAGTGAATCATCGCGACCTGCGGCAATTGCTACTTGCGCAACAGCTGTTGCAAATGTGTCACTAGAAACA
>WLCR01000112.1 GCA_009705235.1 Actinomycetota bacterium
ACCTTTGTATGTCTCTGCAGTCATTCTTTTCCTCCTATCGACGCTTGCGATCCCATCGGGATTGCTCCCCGTGTGGGGCAGGCGTTCGTGTATGAGGTTACTCGCCAACACGCTTAAATGAGCGTATCTAGGCACCTTTATTTAGGAGTTTTTTTAGGGCTTCTGGGGCGGCGAGCGCGTTTTCAGCAGCCTCATACCCGCTCAAATACGCCTCAGCGATCTCCTCCTCGGGGAAACGGGCCAAAAGCGCCTTGAATTCAGGGCCATGGTCGAAGAACTGCAGGTGGATCGCCTCGTGGAACAGGACGTAATCCAACACGTACTCGGGTGCGCCTTTCAGGCGATCTGAGATCCGAATGGAGCGGTCAATCCCCGTACATGAACCCCAGCGCTCGCGCATGGCCCGCCAATTAACAGACATTGGCCGGGCAGTAATTTCTGGGGCCAGCTCGCTTAACAGTTCGCCCACACGACGAGAAAGGTTTTCTTCGCTCATCGTCGCCGCAGCTTCTTGAGCACGGATCTTGGCCACCATTTCAGGCACCATTGCACGCTCATCAGCTTTGCTCATTCGGGCAGGAATTGAGACAACGATCCGCCCCCCTTGGCGATACGCGGAGATATTTTTCTTACGGCGAGTAGATCTGATGACAATAATCTCGCCCTCCGAGATTCCCGGAAGGGTGTGCTCCTCAAGAGTTGTTTCAACCAAGGATGGCTCTAGAAATCCATTGGTCTCATCGCAATCGTTCATTCTGAAATGTTATGTCATCTCTCAACCAAACCTTGAGAGATTGACCATTTGCGGGTGCGAGTCTTACAGATCTACATGAAAAGAGTCGGCGGGTAAAACTGCATTACCTCAAGAAATTATCCTTTGTCAACGCGGTGCCGAGTTGATAAACCTATGTCAAAGACTTACTTTACGACTACGAACTCCTCGGATAACAGTTCTACATCAGCAAGGGGAAGGCTGATTTAGAGCAAGTGACCGGGGAGTTCGCTTTTCTATGTGTAGGCGATTGCACCCATATTCAGGTGCCAAGCAGAGTGAACAAAAGCAAGCGCTCGCTAAAAATCAAATAACAGAGTTTTTAAACAGTTCAAACGTGTTCAATGAACTAGATCAATCCCGACAAATCATCAGGAATCTCTAAACTCTTCATGAAACTCTCAGGTGTCAATAAATCTTCGGCTGTAGGAAGAATTCCACTCCATATGCGATCGCGTGATTGAACATCTTTAAGTTCACGAACTTTTTTCCAAAACACAGTTGCTTCTCGAGCAAGTCGCGGAGAAACTTGCAATCCAAGCATCGATGAAAATAACTGTTGTGCTGGCGCAGAAGTCGCACGACGTCGGCGCAGAGTTTCCTGAAGCGCTGCAATATTTGGTAAACGATCCCCTGCAGCCATTGCAACCACTTCTTCGCTCCAACCATCTATAAGCGCCAAAACAGTTTCTAATTTAGTTAATGCAGCGCGCTGTGCAGGTGATTCTTGTGGAGTAAAAATTCCTTCATTAAGCGCAATGCTGAAGCTTTCTGGGTTTGATGGATCAAATCCGTTGCCTGATTCAAATGCTCGCTGCGCTTGATCTTGAATCGCATCTAAATCAATATTGATTCCCTTACCGTATTCAGTAATTGCGGTTCGAATATATGACACCAGCCAAGGATTGTGTGCAAATAAACGTGCAACTGCAGCTTCACGTAATGCATGGAAGATTCGAACCTCTTCCATTGGAATATCTAAATCTGTTGCCCATTCTTTAATGTTTTGTGGAACAAGTGTTGGATAAGCAGAATCGACAAGCGGAAGCCCCACATCATGAGCACCAGTGACTTTTCCTGATAATCCACCAATAGCTTGACCCAATTGCGTCGCAATGAGTGAACCTATAAATGAGTTAAGCAACGCTGAAATCATTCCAACGGGGATCTGCATCTGAGATTGTTCATCTGCAGAAGTTTCAGGCCCTCCATCTTCGCCAAATGAAGCCTGCTTTAATAACTCACCAATGGCCGAGGATAAACCAAGTGCTAATGGCTCAACTGTTGTTTGCCATCCCGCCATTGTTGTATCAACCCAGTCCGTACGGGCCAAGGCAACATTTCCAGTGTTTGGACACTGTGGAAAAAAGGTTGCTTCGTCAAGCCATAGCTCTGCAATAGAAAATGCTTGTTCGATCTCTGCAACATCATTTGCGCCAATCGGAGAAGAACCTTGCGCAGTTGTAAATTTCTTTGCAGTGTCTCTTACAATATTTTTCGGTAAAGGCTCAGATGATCCAGTAAATCCAGGACCGTTAATTCCAAGTTTAGAAAATTGCTCTTGAATCTGTCGTTGCATCTGTTCCATCATGGCAGCAAAATCAACCGGCTCGTTAGAGTCCTCTGAATCTCCTGGATTGAAACCAAATGGCGTCATAGTTGAATCCTCCCAGCATTAGAACAATTTCGCAGGTCGTTTAATTCCACTTTGATCACTTGATTGTGCCCTGCCGTTGGCAAACCAGTACAGTAGGAACATGTCCAATGCATTCTCAGCTCTCATCTGGTGGGTTGTGCCCGCTTTGGGATTAATTGGTGCCCTTGGCTATGTCACCTGGGTGTCAAAGTTCCAAGGAAAGTTTCAGCAAGAGACTCAACGATCTGTTGGGCAGTTCCAGCGTTTTCAGGATTCTCTGCGCGATTCCCAAGCCCGCGATATGGCTGACGATTTACCAGATTCAATTGACCCCGACGCTGCGCCTGTTACACAAAAACCGTCACGTATTTCTGTGATTCGTCCGGACGCAAACTAGTTTCAGAGCCACTGTGCGATTTTCACCCCTGCCTAAAGTTGTTACAGCGACTCTAGGTATATTTTTTGTTCTCGCAACTATTGCGCCTTTGCCTTTTGCGATCGTGTTGCCGGGTCAAGCTCAAAATATTTTTAAGGGTGTAATCACAATTAAAGATCTTGAAAATTACCCAGCATCTGGACGTATTGATTTAATGTCGATTCGTGTTACCAATCCTGATACATGGATATTTGGGCCCGAACTTATTTACTCATGGATCGATTCAGAACGTGCGGTCTATCCAAAATCGGCAATTTATCCACCAGGCACAAGTGCTGAAGAAGAAAGCAAACAAGCAAAAGCTGACATGGTTGGCTCGCAAGATAAGGCGATAACAGCAGCTATTAATTACTTGCAATCACATAGTGAAATTTTGGCACCTATTAACACCGATACAAAAACTTTGGTTGCCCCTGCTTCAGTTATTGCACAACGTCGAGCAGATGCACTAGATGGAAAAAAGATTAAGTTTAAAGTCTCTGAAACAGGTGGACCAAGTGGTGGACTTGTATTTTCAATTGGACTGGTTGAGTTGTTAACCGAGATTGATTTGATGCAGGGGCGTCATATTGCTGGTACGGGAACTATTAGTGATCGTGGCGTCGTTGGAGCCATTGGTGGCATCAACGAGAAGATTCTTTCAGCCAAAAAGGTTGGGGCTACTGTCTTCTTTGCACCAGTTGGAAATGCAGAAGAGATAGCCAATACCCCCGAAGGAATTAAGGTCATAACGGTCGCAACCTTGGCTCAAGCAATTTCTTACCTAGAACGCACCCGCAAATAATGTGCAAATATCTAGCCCCACAACAAATCTTCACGATTTCTGAGAGTTGAACAGCCCTTCTACGCCCACCACCCAAGCCTCCAAGGAAGTTTGAATTGGTAGCCCTATTCCCCTTGCGATAGTTTTGCGCAATGACCAATAACCCACAGTTCCAACGCCCAACTTTTAAAATCCTTGGACGCAAGAGCCCACTAGCTCTGACAATCGGAGTTCTTGTAGTAACTGGAGCGCTCTTCACCGCGCTTAGTGGATTTTATGCAGACTGGTTGTGGTTTAAGTCCGTAGATTTCACAAGTACATGGTCAACTATTTTGGGAACAAAAATTCTCCTCTTCGTTGTAACAGGTTTATTGACAGCGACCATCGTTGTGGCAAATGTATGGATTGCGTACAAACGTCGCCCGCTCTATGTACCAATGAC
>WLCR01000113.1 GCA_009705235.1 Actinomycetota bacterium
AACATTCTTTCAAGTGCAGGAATGTTGTTGAAAGGAACAACGTAAATATCTCCTGGAACCAAGTTTGAATCAATTGCAGGTGTTGGATCTTCAGGATCACCGATCTTGTCTAGTGAAGGCTTACTTGAAACAACAAATGGGTCGTAGCTACCGTGATAACCACCCTCGACCTTAAGAATTCCCATCTTCTCTGTAGCAGAGCGTGCAACACGAACCGCGTACATTGTTGATTCAGTTCCACTGTTAGTGAAACGAACCTGATCAATTCCAAAACGAGTACAGATACGTTCTGCAGCATCTGTTGAAATAGGTGATGGTGTAACAAAAAGCATTCCTGTAGTCAAAGAACTTTGGATTTCTTCGATAACAGTTGGGTTTAAATGTCCGGCAAACATTGCGCCAAAGCCCATTGATAGATCCAAGAGCTGACGACCATCAACATCGGTCATGTACGCGCCCTTGGCCGAAACAATTGAGATTGGGTATGGATCCCAGTGTTGGAAGCTGGATGTAACACCTAAGGGCAAGGATTTAAATGATCGGCGACTCTCTTCGGCGCTCTTGCCAGTACTTTTAGTAAATAGTTCCCATTCTTGCTTGAGAATAGCTTCAACCCTCTGCGGGTCTACTGGAACTGATGTTGACGGGACGAATCTAAATGTTTGCTTGTGGTTACTCTGTGTCAGCATTTGTAAAACTTGTACGGCAAAGGTTTCAGCTTTTGAAACTCGTTTGAGAAGTACTCTCCCGGTTCGTTTTTAGTTAATTTCTTAACTAGCGGTAATTCTCTCACTCTTTATTTAAAAAGCAACCCCGTTAGACTGATGGCATGCGTAAAAGTCGCGTCTTTTTAGCCTTTTTATTGGCTTTTTTGGCCATAAATGGGGTTTCTTATGCATCGGACACAATTCCTTTAAGTTGTGCAAAAAAGACAACTTATGTAATTCGTATTTCAAATGTAATAAAAGGGTGTGAAAAAACTGAATATTCTTTAGGAGCTGGCGCAATACCCCGCTCGTTGATTCGTCCATCGGCAATTGATAAACAACTTATGTATCGTTTTAAAGCGGCTCAAGCAGCTGCGAAAAAAGATGGACAGGTGTTATACATCGCATCAGGATTTAGAATTTTGTCCCGACAAAAAACTTTGTTTGCCCAAGCAATTAGAAAATATGGAAGTGTGGCGGAAGCGAGCAAATGGGTGGCGCCGCCACTTGTCTCACATCATCCTTGGGGAGTTGCGATAGATGTGAACTATCCAGATGAACCGGTTGCAGCTGGCTGGTTAGAGATTAACGGAGCTAAGTTTGGATTGTGCCGTGTTTTTGAAAATGAATGGTGGCACTTTGAACCAGTAATTGCACCAGGGTGGAAGTGTCCTGCACTAGTCCCTGATGCAACCTTTAGTGTTAATTAGCGAAGGAACAATGCGCGCAATCTGCGTGAAGTAACAAATAATCCAGCAGCAATCATGATCACAAAGTAAGCGATATGCACTAGAACTCCAGCGTGAAAATTTCCAAACCAAAAAGCACGAACCAATTCAATCGCATGCCACAGCGGCAACGCCATGATGATCTTTTCCACCCAATCTGGATAGACCGATATTGGATACAGCGAGCCTGAGAACAATGTCATTGGCAAAAGAACTATGTTAATAATGCCCATCTGTTGGTAGGTCTTGAAGTATGAGGTCACGGCCATTCCAAATGAAGCAAATCCAAATGCGACTAATGAGGCAGCAGGGATTGCCAGCAGCGCCCAGAAACTAGGGGTGAGCCCCAGCGCGGTGACGACTGTTAGGAACCCTAATGAGTAGATCAGGCCACGAATAAGCGCCCAACATATTTCACCCAGAGCGATATCAAGCGGTCCAAGAGGCGTGGAAAGCATCGTTTTATAAAGCTTGGATTGATTGAGTTTCCAGAAGACATTCCACGTTGAATCATAGATCGCACCATTCATTGCGCTATTTGCCAGCAAACCTGGTGCAATAAATAATGTGTAATCAATAGTTGTTCCACCAGTGGATACATCACCAACAAGATTTCCCATGCCATAACCAAAAGCCAATAAGAAAAGAACTGGCTCAACAAATCCGGTGACAACGGGAATCCAATTAGTAGATCTAAAAGCTAGCCAACCTCTCTCAAGTAGTACATAGGGACGACCTGCATACATCGCACTGGACTTGCTCTTTTCTGCAATTTCAACAGCAGCACTCACTTTGCTAACCGCCTTTCAAATTGGCGCATTGAAAGGAATAGTCCAAGAATTACTAAAACTGATAAATAAGTTAAATGAACTGTAACCATGAGAGTGCTGGTGCCGTAATCAAAAGCAGCTTCACGTCCAAGTTCTGTTGCGTGCCACAAAGGTGAAATCCAACCAATTGGTTGTAAATAAATTGGCATTGAAGATAAAGGAAAAAATGTTCCAGAAAATAGAAACATCGGCATGATTACTAGTCGGCCAAGAATACTAAAGAATTGATCATCTTTTTCAATTTTTGCCGCAGCAAACAAAACGATAGCGCCAAATGCGCCGCCTCCCAATACTGCAACCGGGATCAACAAAATACTTAAGCCAAAATTCACAACATTAAATGCAAGAAGCAGAACGTAATAGATAGAAACACTAAATATTGCTCTGCACAGCGCAGATAGATACACACCAAGGGCAATTTGGGGTCCAGTAATGGGTGTGGCATTTTGTGCAAAGAAAAGTTTGCGCCATTTAAAACCTTCAATTGTTGGGAATATTGTTTCATCCATAACAGCTGCTATCGCAGAGTTAGCTAATAGTGCGGGTGCGATAAAAGCAATGTATTTAATACCGCTTGTACCGCTTGTACCCGATCCTTGTTCCACTAGAACGCCAATGCCTACGCCCACTGCAATCAAGTAAAATAATGGGTTTCCGATGTCAACGGCAGCAATAATCGCTTTCCATTTAGACATAGATTTCAAACGTGCCGAGGCAATATACAAAGCTCCGAAACGTTGAATCTGCGGAACATTAATGCCTGTGTTCATTCAATCAATGTTCTTCCAGTTAAACGCAAGAATACATCTTCAAGTGAGCTACGACGAACTAACGAAGTTAATGGATGCATCTTGGCAGCCGCAATTTGTTCTAGAAGTTTTTCCCCGTCTTCGGTGTACATCAAAATGCGGTCGGGCAAAATCTCCATACGATCACACATTTGCGCTAACTGCGGAGCAACTTCCTTATTGCGATCACTACCAAAGCGAACTTCAAGAACCTCTTTACTTGAATACTCTTTGATTAAACCTTGTGGCGAACCTTCAGCCATGATCGCACCCTTGTCCATGACAACAAGACGATCGCACAATTGTTCTGCTTCATCCATAAAGTGTGTAGTTAAAACAAGAGTTACACCTTGCTCCTTTAGGCGGAATAAGCGATCCCATAAAATATGACGAGCTTGTGGATCTAAACCGGTAGTTGGTTCATCTAAAAGTAAAATATCTGGCTCGCTAACAAGTCCGCGCGCAATAGTTAAGCGGCGTTTCATTCCACCGCTTAGCGCTTGAACCTTTACATCACGCTTTTCTTCTAGCTGTGCGAATTCAAGAAGTTCTTCGATCTTGCCCTTAATAAACTTTTTCGAAAGACCAAAGTAGCGACCGTAGATATACAAGTTTTCGGTAACAGTTAATTCGCCATCCAAATTATCTTCCTGAGGAACAATACCTAAGTGCGCGCGAACAAGCGGACCAAATTTTTCAGGGTCTTTATCCAAGATCTCAACAGTGCCCGACGTGCGGGTAGATGTTGCGGCCAAGATGCGCATAGTGGTTGATTTACCCGCACCGTTTGGGCCCAATAATCCGAAGGACTCACCCTTAGCGACATCGAAATTAATGCCGTCTACAGCGGTGAAATCCCCGAAAATCTTGGTCAACCCACGTACAGATATGAGTGGTTTGGACATTCTTCTATTCTACCTGAG
>WLCR01000114.1 GCA_009705235.1 Actinomycetota bacterium
AGTCACGACGTGCTTGGTAGACACTCCAGTCACCTGCATCTGGGTAATTCAAATAGTAAATGCCAAGGACTCCAAGAATTTGCGCGGCTTTTTCGGCTTCATTCCGAAGGCGTGAAGCAGCAGTCTCTTTTGAAAGTGTTAGATCAGTTACACCAGCTAAATCATCTGTGACTGTTACGTAAAATACTTCAGCACCGTTTTTTACTAACTGGGCAATTAATCCACCAACAGCAATGTCTGTATCGTCATAATGAGCCTGAATGGCAAGAACTCTCTTGCATGAAAAAATATCTGGAACAGGCATCAAGGAAGGAATCTCCACGAACTCTGAATTCATACCAACCCTCTCCGATTAACTCGGTAAAGGCTTTCAGAAACTCACCCCAAATTCAAGGGTTTTTCAGTACTATTAGTGCGTGGACCTCATTACTTTTGATTCGGGTGAGATTGTCCGTAAATATCAAGAACAAGATCGGCCAGATTTGTACCATGTCTGTTTAGCAACTGGCGATAGTGGAGCCGACGCCGTCCACTTATATGATCAAAAAGACATGCTTGGTGAAATTTATGTTGGCCCGTATTTAACCTTTCAACCCGAATTATCTTTCACTTTAATTCAAGATGGGGTGGCTGGCTATGCTCTTGCTGCACTTGATACCTCTTCATTTGAGACTACATTAAGTAAAGAATGGTGGCCATTAATTCTCGAAAAATACAGTAGTCGCTCACCAGAAAATTTCAACGATCGTGAAAAGAATTTATATAGCTATATTCAGAATCCACCTCTTAGGCCTAAAAAATTTGTTAATCAATATCCAAGTCATCTTCATATAGATTTACTGGAAAAGGCTCAGGGTCGCGGAATTGGTAAAGCAATGATGCTTCTTGTGCTTGAGACACTGAGGGAGCAAGGTTCAAAGGGAGTGCATCTTGGAATGGGAGCAAAAAATTCTAGAGCCTTTACTTTTTATACCAAATTGGGTTTTACGCTTCTTGACAAGAATGATCAAGAATGGACCATGGGCTTAGCGCTTTAAATTGAAATTACAGTATTGATATATTGAAGATTTCCCATTACATTTTTGGAATGCAAAATAAGCGGTGTCTTTCCAAACCGTTTCTTATTGCGCTATCGCTTCTTCTAAGTTCAATCATTTTATCTCCAAGTACTTATGCTATGCAGAATGGTCAAGATGCATTAGGAGATGAAAAAGTTGTCGGAATCATCTTTGGGCAAAACTCCCAAAGGCACTGTTCTGGGGCTTTGATTGCACCAAGAATTGTTGCAACATCTGCTCATTGTGTACTAAGAATTGACAATGGCATTTACTCAAAAGAAAAGCATTTTAGTGGAGAGATTTTAGCGAGATTTTCAGTATCAGATCTTTGGGTATCAGCCCCAGGTGTTGACATTCCAAAGGGTGGAACATCAAATAAAGCAAAAGTTTTAGCTCAGTATGTTCCAGAAACTTATACAGACTCTATGTGCGAAGGCACGGACTGCAATGCTGGTATGGGTGATGTAGCGATATTGATTCTGGATAAAGAACTAAGTAACAAATCATTTAGATACGCAACTAAAGAAGAAATTCTTTCAATGAAAAGTGTTTCAACTACTGTACTTTCAATTGCATATGGACTAAAAAGCGAACAAGACTGGCAAAATGCCAAGAGTGGGATTGGCCAAGATGGTAAGCCAACTAAATCAGAAGCGGTAACAAGAACTAATTTTTGTTGTGCAGGAAAGAAAGTTGAGCAGTGGTCAAAAGAGAATCCCTATGGTCTAGTGCAGACAGTTCTACCAAAAGGTGTCTTCCACGGTGGTGGAGACTCAGGATCTCCATTATGGATCAAGATTGGTACAGAGTGGGTTTATGTAGGAGCGGCAGGGGCTGCAAATGGTCCAGTAGCAGGTAACGTAGAGGCTACTTCACCAAGATGGACAGATCCATTTGAACTCAGTGTTGTTGGTGCAACATATTATACGATTGCTGGACATCAAAATATTTTTAGTGATGCAGAAAAGTATTTGACGCAAAGAATAGTAAAAGAGAAAAAAGATTTAGAAGATGCAATCGTAAAGGCTGCAGCAGAGTTGAAAGCCAAGCAAGAGGCAGAAGCAAAGGCTGCTGCAGAACTTAAAGCCAAGGAGGAAGCAGATGCAAAGGCTGCCTTGGAGTTAAAGGCGAAAGAAGAGGCAGATGCTAAAGCAACCGCAGCTAAGTTGGCTGCTGAGAAAATTGCCGCTACTAAGGCTGCCGCGATGAAGAAAACAACTATTACATGCGTCAAAGGCAAATTAGTGAAGAAAGTAACGGCAATTAAACCAGTATGCCCAAAGGGGTATAAGAAAAAGTAATCAGATAAATACTGGAAATTAAGGTTTGACAGGTATATCCCCGACTCAAGGGTTTGAATCACATCCAAGATTTGGACATAGAACTCGGATTCACTTACATAAGTGGGTGGTGAAGGACTCGCAATCAAAAAATTAGAGATCTATTGATGCTTAGTCATGAATTTTGGGAGGTAAGTGCAGAAATGACTGCTCAAAACCCCACAAGCTTTAATCTGCCAGTTACGCTTTTAGGATGAAACTCAGGGGCAACGTTTTCTTAATTTCTTTTGCTTTAGTTATTGGGCAAATTTTCATGAATACCTCGCCGGCTAATTCTGTTGAATTTGGCCAGGACGCAACTGGCGATCCGAATGCTGTTCATATTCAAGGAAATACATCCGGATTCCTTTATTCTGAAAGAATCATTTTTACCGCTGCGCATGTGTTAAATCAATTAAGAATTCAACCAAACGGTGATACTGATGGTTTTGTATATGCACCTGGACTTGCCGACAAGTCCAACGCAAAACGTTACAAGATCATTAAAGCGTTTATACCTAAGACTTTTATAAGTCCAACAAACAATCCTCCTCAGCCATTAGATGATTTCGCAATCATTGTTTTGAATGAAGACTTGCCGCTAAAGACGAAAGTTGTCATCGCAACAGAGCAGCAAATGATTCGATTTGCTCAGGAAAAAGTAAAAGTGCAGATGATTGGATATGGTCTTCAGAGCGGTAGTCAAAGAAATGACCCACAGGAGATAAAGCGAGCTCCTTACAAACTTGAAAGTTATCTCTATTCACCCGAGATGATGCAATCCTTTTATACAGTCTCGAGTAAGCCACCTCTCTGGAGCAAAATTGAATGGGGGGCAATTCACACGCAAGCCACAGGTTCAATTTGTAACGCAGATTCTGGATCAGGATTCTTTGTGCAAGAAAATGACATCAGATATTACGTTGGAACTGCAGGGAATGGATTAGGTATCTCAAATTGCCAGGCCGATGGTTCCGTAAGAATGGATCCTGCAGGGGGAATGTCATGGTTTCCTGCGCCATTTAAGTTTTTAGATTTACTAAAAGCTGCGGAGACATTTGTTGTGGAGGAAAAGCAAAAAGAATTAAAAAAGGCTGAAGAAGAGAGAATCGCTGCCGAACTTAAGGCTGCAAGAGAACTTAAAGCAAAGCAAGAAGCAGAGGCTGCTTCAGAACTCAAAGCCAAGCAAGAAGCAGAAGCGAAGGCCGCTGCAGAGTTAAAGGCAAAGCAGGAAGCAGAAGCAAAGGCCGCTGCAGAGTTAAAGGCAAAGCAGGAAGCAGAAGCCAAGGTAAAGGCTGCTGCTCTTAAGAAAACAACGATTACATGTATCAAAAGCAAATTAATGAAGAAAGTAACCGCAGTTAATCCAGTTTGCCCAAAGGGTTATAAGAAAAAGTAATCAATTAAATACTGGATAAAAAGGTTTGGCAGATACATCCACTATTCAAGGCTTTGAACCACATCCAAGATTTGGATATAGAACTCGGATTCACTTACATAAGTGGGTGGTGAGGGACTCGAACC
>WLCR01000115.1 GCA_009705235.1 Actinomycetota bacterium
CGTTAATCCCCAAGTCCTTCGTAGTTAGCAAATTCCCACATATCGATCGCATCTAGGTCAATTACCTTTAACCCGTGATTAGCAAAGATGCCTGCAATCTGAGCCCGATGTTCTGTTGCGTGGTGAATTGATTGAGTCAGTATCGTTTCGCGATTTCGGCGGATAGTTTTTTCTCCACGCTGGAATTCAACAAAGCCCACAGGGTGTTTAGCAGATTCGCGAAGGCGAATATCAAAGCTATGTGACAACTCCTTGAGTGCAAGTACCTCGGCCTTATTACTAGGCACCTGAGTTGGAATATCGCCCGTACCATCTAACAAATCTGCATACCGTGAAGCTGTTAGGTGCTCCAAAATTTCTGCAACAGTCCACGTGTCATTGGGTGCGGCAAGCTTCAAATAATCATCGGGTTGCTCTGCAATTGTGTCGAATACATAATTGTTTGCCCAGGCTAAGTGTCGGAATAAACGATCAGTAACTACATCCATGTGACGAGATTACTTTATGGAAATAGAAAAAGACACCCCCACCAATGTTGCTGCGAGAGTGTCTTTTTAATATGACGATTACTTAGCTGCGCCGGCTTCCTTTGCTCCTGGAACTTCCAGGAGCTTTCCGGTTTCAACTTCATATACGAATCCGTGAATTGGAATGTTTTTTGGAACCAATGGATGGCGACGAATACGCTCTACATCTTCAACAACAGCCTTGTTGCGATCTGCAATTGTTAGCCAGTCAATATATGCGGCCTCATCTGATCCAGGGCCTTTGCCGACATCATAGAAACCTTGCTCGCCTAGTGCCGCGGTTTCAAGACTCTTTGATAGTAGTCCACGCATAATTTCATCCGTGAAAAATTCCATACCGCAGTTACTGTGATGGATTACAAACCATTCCTTTGTGCCAAGAAGTTTGTAAGAGATTACAAGTGACCGAATTGCGTCATCTGATGCGCGAGCACCAGCATTACGAATAACGTGTGCGTCGCCTTCTGAAAGCCCAGCGTACTTTGCTGGATCTAGGCGAGCATCCATGCAGGTAAGTACTGCAAACTGACGAGCAGGTGGCAAAGCCAACTTACCTTTTTCTCCAAAGCCTTCAACATATTTCTTGTTTGCATCTAAAACTTCATTTAGAACTGACATTAAGCAATCTCCGATTTCAGGTCTAACAAGAGTGGTTCTCTTGCTACGTAGAGGAAATTAGCAGGATGAAATACAAAAGAGAACTCAATACAAAATCGCACCTGCAAACTTCATGCAGATGCGATTAAGTATTAAATGATGTTAAAACAGATTAATTCCACCAAACTTAAATGCAATAGCTTGAGTTGCAGTTTTATCCGTTGCATTGTGATCATTTGTTACATAGATGATGCACTTTGTGTGAATGCAATCGCCATCTTTAAAGTACTTATCAACCTTCAAAGTTAGCTTTCCTTTGCCTGGCTTTGCGCCCATCTTTTGATCAGCAGCAAGATTTGAGATCCAAAGCTTTGATGCTTTCGCTGGATTACAGGCAGAAGGCACTTTCGTTGCCTTGTCGATTCCCATGCATTGTGAAATATAGATTCCATGCTCAGTTGGAAGTCCCGATACTGTCAGTGTTACTAGACCTGTTTTTGTAGAAACTTTGCTGGGATTGAGAACAGTTACTTTTACCGCAGCCTCTGCAGTTTGCACGCTGAGGGCAAGCAAAAGTGCCGAGACAAATGCAATCTTTTTCTTCATTATCTCTCCGATTCATTGTATTTAGAATGAAAAGTAGTTGTCGGCCAAGTGCCTCGCATCTTGAAAAGGTGTGACCTAGGTCCTGTTTTAGTAGGCTTTAACAATGTTAGGAGGAATTAATAACGGGTTGTTTTTGCAATCCTTTGGCGGATTCATTGGCCTCGCCCTATTGATTCTTGTTTTGAAGTGGGGATTTACAAGTAACAGGAGATTGATAATTACACCCATAAAAGCAGGTAGGAAAGATCAGTACGGTTTGCTTAAACCCTTACCTACGCCTAGTAATTACATCGAAGCCCAAATTGCGTTACAAAAACTGGTTGATTCCAATATCAAAGCAACCCTGACACAAACCCTTGATGGACCGCAGTTAATGGTTTTTGAAAAAGACTTAAGGGCCGCAACCGCTATTCTCAAAAGCTAGATCAGCTTTCTGGAATTGGGTGCGACCCTTAGGTCGAACTTCGCAAATATAAAGTAAGTACTAAGGACGTACCGGCTTTGTTGGCTTTACAGGCACTGTTGCCTTTGCTGCACCAACAGCTGCCTTAAGTGCTGCATGAGCTGCTTGGCGTGCTTCCTTAGTTGTTGCCGCTGCTTTAGCTGCATCAAAGTTGTTCTTAGCTGTCGCGATATTCGCCTTTGCTGCTGCAATAGCTGCTTGACGTGCATCCCGTGCTGCCTTGAATTGTGCCTTTGCTGCTTCAAATGCTGCTTTTTGTTCTGGAGAAAGTGCAACTTTCTTTACAACTGGTGCTGGTGCTTCAGCTGCAAATGAAAATGTTGTTCCTCCAAGTGAGATTGCTAGTGCGGCGGTGATGACCACCCCGCTCTTCATTACTTTGTTCATTCCTGCCCCGATTCCTTTAGCTATAACGCTGTGGATCCAATATCTATCCAAAATATATAGGGCCCATGGTAAAAAGTGCAGTAGCTTTTCCTGTGAAAATGCCCAGAAAAAATGAAGGTCGGGCCAGCTCTGCGTGTGGAGCTAGTAATTTTTAGCGTCTATTTGGTTGCCTGCAAACATATCAGCAATGTATCGGTCCGCTATGGCGGCGAACCCATTCCACGAAGTTCCAAAACTCTTTGAAAACGCAGAGGAAAAAGTGCCTTCTTTGGTATTTCCCTGAATCCCAATTTCGCTCATGAAATTGAGGTAACCATCAACTCCAAACTTTGCAATTATCAACTCTGTCAATAACCCACCAGTCCAGTATGAACGACCCAGGAAGTCTCCAGGGCCACAGTTACATGGATAAGTTGACGGGTCAATCAATTCGGAGATTTTTGGAGCCACGTTCGTGTTCAAATAATTCGGTTTCGTTGGAATATATGAAGTTATTGTTCCAGGATTTCGCATTTCACCTAGTGCTACGCCTACATACATTGCAGAACCCTCAATCCAAGCCATTGGACCAAAGAAGAGTTCATTTATGCTATTTGCTCTGGCATTTGCTTGGAATATTGCATTCCAACCCAATTGAACTTCGGAATATGTTGGGGCAGGTTTTCTAAAGTATTGCTGTGCGGCATGGGTTAGCTCATGTGGTGAAGCGAAATAAACTGATCCACTTAATTCACTTTCATTTCCAGATGCGAATAAATAGACTGGATTAGAACGAAAGAGATAATCAGAGCCTTCAATCGGACCGCCGGTTGATCCATAAAGTTGAACATTGGTTGCAGGGTCGGGCCAATTGTTCTGCAGATAACTAAGGCCATTTTCTTGATTCAGGCAACTTGTAATCGCCGAAGGGGTGCCGACAAACCGAGTTGTGCAGAATTCATTTTTCATCCAAGGGCTTTTAATCCCACCTACTATTACTATTTTATTAAGGATCTTCTTTCCCCAAAATTGCATTCCATCTTTTGTTGACTGGGTAATTACTTCAAGCGCTCTTTTGCTTAAGCCCGGGTCCAATCTGAGGTCAAATTCACCAATATCTCCTGATTGCGCAGCGAATCTCTTCTCAATTTCTGCTTGCGCAATTTGTCGAATTGATTTGATGGTTGGGCTTGGCGTAGGTGTTGGCGTAGGTGTTGGCGTAGGTGTTGGCGTAGGTGTTGGCGTAGGTGTTGGTGTTGGTGTTGGCGTTGGCGTTGGCGTTGGCGTAGGAGTTGGCGTAG
>WLCR01000116.1 GCA_009705235.1 Actinomycetota bacterium
GCACCACCGAGATAGATTTTTGTGCCTGCAGGAAATCCTGAATTGGGAATGTAGTCATCCCTTAGTTGATCTACTAATTGCTTTGTTTGATCTGAGCCAAGATCATGTTGACCAAACACGTAAATCCGAAGATATCGTCCTGAAGCATCTATATAGGGCCACTTTTCACCACTAGCCACTGTGAAAACCTCAGGGTTAGCTGCTAATTTCTTTGCAAACTCAAAACGTATTCCCGGGATATCTGGCGATCCCGAATGTGTTTCTAGATCAATGACAATTTCATGGGGAGTGATTACTCCAATACCTACCTTATCCGTAACGCTATCTAGTGCTCGTGCCGACTCTAGATGTGCAGGGATTGCGCTGAGCGAACTCGGAGTCACCTGCAGCCACAAAAGTGCTGACAGAAGAATAGAAAGCACAATGAGTGTTGATGCAAGGACCTTGCCAGGCTTGGCAATTGCGAAATTTGTAAGGCGATCAAAAGAAAATTCAAGGACGCCTTTAAAGCCAACATTTGGCGCTGCTGCCAATTTAGATAAAAGAATCGGTTGCAAAGTTACGGCGGCAAGGATTGACACAAGGGGTAGAACCAAACAAGCAAGACCAATTGATCGAACAAATGGAACAGGCACCAACAATAAAGTCGCCAAACCTAATGCAACGGTTAATCCTGAAATCACTGCGGTGCGGCCCGCGGTTTTCATCGTTTGTGCAATTGGATCTTCGCTTTGGCCTAGTTCGCGTCGATAGCGATGGACCATCAGTAATGAATAATCAATCGCAAGACCTAGGCCTATCAATTCAATGATGTTTGGAACATAGAGAACCATCAAGAATTTTTGGGCGAGTAAGTAAATGACTCCAAGAGTTGTGGAAATTGTCGCTAATCCGAAAAGTAGAGGGATGAAAACTGCCCACGAGAATCCAAGTGTTGCAATTAGCAACAAGGTTGCGAGCACCACGGCAGTTATCTGACCTCTGCGAAGATCACTAGAAAGAATAGGGACTACATCACTTTCAATTGCTGGGGGACCGGTAACTAGAGCACCCGAGAGACCATGTGCAACTAGCGCACTACGTAATACTTCGGTATAGCTGGCCGCCTCTTTTAGGTTAAAAGGTGTACCGATATTGGAATATAAGGTGCCAGCAAAAGCTTTTTCATTAGAAACTTCAGAACCAGGGATAACTCGTGAAGCTTGCGCAACAGATGCCTTAAAGGTTGCAATCTGTTGTGCACTTGCCTGCTTGTATTTATACATCACTGTAAAAGTGCCTTCGGTGTTTGCTTTGAATTGTTTATTGAGGATCTCATTGGCCACTGCAGATGAACTACCTGGTACTGACAATGAAGTAGATAAATACTGATCTAAGTTGGATGCACCAAAAAACCCGAATGCTGTCAGAGCTATCCAAATTGTTAGCACAAGAGCGCGTGCCTTAATTGCCGCCTTTGACCAGGTGACTAACATTTGAGCAGTGTATTCATTTACCTTATTGTGCATGCAGATGGCATGATTTGAGCATGAGCCGCAATGTTAACGTTGAGATTATTCACCCAAATGAGTGGCAGCGCCTTCGTGCAATAAGGCTTAAATCATTAGCCGTAAATCCAGAGGCATTTGGTGGAACCTTTGAGATTGAAAGCGCAGAAGATGAAGCCGCCTGGCGGGCCAAGTTTAAAAAACTAGATTTTCTCATCGCATCAATTGATGGTGTTGATGCGGCACTAATGTCTGTTGAAGAGTTAGTCGGTGATTTCGGAGCAACATGCTGGATTGGCGGTTGTTGGAGCGATCCTAAATTTCGCGGAAAAGGTTTATTGCGGTCAATGATGAATTTTGTTGATGCACAAGACAAAGATTGGAAGATTCAAGGATTAGGTGTGTGGATCGACAACTACAGTGCAATTGCTGCTTATGAAAAACTAGGCTTTGTGAAAATGGGAGAGGACACTCCAAGCACTCGTCAACCTGGAAAGTTTCACCAAAGGATGATTAGAAAAACTGCGGTTTAGCTATTTTCTAGTTTGTAACCAAGTCCGCGAATAGTCTGGATAAGAACTGGATTTGCAGGATCTGCCTCGATCTTTGCGCGAAGACGCTTAATATGAACATCTAAAGTTTTTGTATCACCGTAATAATCCCCGCCCCACACACGATCAATTAACTGTGGGCGAGTAAGAACTCGGCCCGAATTTCGCATAAGGAACTCAAGAAGCTCAAACTCTTTGAGAGGTAGTGAAACAGGGGCACCGTTTACTGAAACTTGGTGCTTACCGGTATTAAGTTTTACAGGTCCAACTTCCATTAAATCTTGATCCTGAATAGATCCGTCATCACTAGCGCCTCGTCGTAATACCGCTTTTCTGCGAGCTATCAATTCGCGCGATGAATAAGGCTTAGTCACATAATCATCTGCGCCAAGTTCTAGTCCTACGACCTTATCGATTTCGGCATCTTTTGCTGTCAACATAATGATTGGTACTTGCGAGGTTGTGCGAATTGTGCGGCAGACTTCAACTCCTGAAACCTCAGGAATCATCAGATCCAAAAGAATTAAGTCAGCGCCTTCTTTTGCAAAGATTTCAAGTGCCTTGCGTCCATCTTCGGCCACTGAGGTTTCAAAACCTTCTTTGCCCAATAAGAATGCCAGAGCTTCTGAAAATGATGCTTCATCTTCAACGATGAGAATCTTGGTCATTAGTTGGCCTCCGATTGGTTGTTATAAATTGGCAACAGTAAGGTGAATGTACTTCCGATATTTTCTGCGCTCCAGACTTTCACATCTCCACCATGTTTTGATGCAACATGCTTAACAATGGAAAGACCCAAACCAGTGCCACCTGTTTGGCGAGAACGCGCTGGATCTACACGATAGAAACGCTCAAAGATTCTTAAGAGATCTGCTTCTGGTATTCCAATTCCTTGATCCGTAACCGAAATTTCAACAATGCCATCCACCAGCTTGCTCGTAACGGCAACTTTAGTATTTTCCGGAGAATAATTGATGGCGTTATCAATGAGGTTTTGAGTCGCCATTGTTAATTGATCACGATCACCCCAGACAGTTAGATTTTTCTCTTCCTGGAAAGTAACTGTGATGTGTCGATTTTCGGCATTGATCTGGCTTTGATCAATTGCCTCTTTGACTAAAAAGCTAACTTCTACTTCCTCGGCAACTTGCAGCGGATCAGAATCCTGAATGCGGGACAAGTTGATAATTTCTTGTACTAAATCGGTCAACCGTTTTGACTCTGATTGCATACGTGTTGCAAACATCGTGACCGCTTCTGGTTCATCTTTTGCCCCAAGGACCGCTTCGCTCAAAAGTGAAAGCGCACCGATTGGAGTTTTCAATTCATGAGAAATATTTGCAACAAAGTCACGACGGATTTCGTGTACGCGCTGAGCTTCGCTTTCGTCAGAGATTAGAACAATAACAAGATCACCTTCAGTCAATGGAAAAATGTTTACTGTTAACTCATGAATACCTTCACCTATTGGCCCTCGAGGAATATCTATGCGACCTGTGTGCTTAGTATTTGTACGGCGTACTACTCTTATTGTGGCCAATAATTCCGGACTATCGATACGCCCATCTCTTAATATTCCAAGTCGATCGACTCCAGATGAGGCAAAAATAGGTTGCTCGCCAGGTGCTAAAACCAGGGCATCTCCATCTAGGTTATCCAGGGTCTTTATAAGCATGTCTGGCAGTAGGCGAGGGTCGTAAGCCTCATCAATAACCCGGCGCTTTAACCTCATACAGAAACTCTATCGCGCTAAAACCCCAGTTAACCGCCTGTTAACCC
>WLCR01000117.1 GCA_009705235.1 Actinomycetota bacterium
AGATCACGTAGGTAATAAAGCTTGGCGCGACGTACTTCGCCCTTCTTTACTAACTCGATTTTTTCAATAACTGGAGTGTGTACTGGGAATGTACGCTCAACACCAACGCCGTAAGAAACCTTACGGATTGTGAAAGTTTCGCGAACGCCATCGCCTTGACGACGGATAACAATTCCTTGGAAAACCTGAAGACGGCTCTTGCTACCTTCGATAACACGAACATGAACCTTAAGCTCATCACCAGCGCGGAACTGTGGGATGTCTTTGCGCAGGGATACTGCATCTACGGCGTCAAGAATGTTCATATTCGGATCCTTTTGTCATTTCTATTAAGCACACGCTTTGGCGGTGCAGACTGCGTATTGTGCCACAGAGGATGGCCTGAGCGTAAATCGGCTAAATCACTCTGGGATTTGAGCGTTGAGCGCGGCAAATAGGTGGGATCCAGCTGCCACCGTCAGATTGAGGCCATGCCATGGGCGGGTGGTCACAGTGGCCCCAGCTTCGCGGGCTATCAGCTCGGCTGCGGCAAGGTCCCATTCATGTAATCCGGTTTCAAAGTACCCATCGACCATTCCCGTGGCTACATGACAAATATCTGCTGCGGCAGATCCAATGCGGCGAAGGTCTCGAATCTGTGGCAATAAGGCATTAACAATTTTTAGCTGTTCAAAGCGATCTTTAACATCATATGCAAATCCGGTAGAAATCAGTGCGCGATTAAGTTCGATGGGATCATTGCAAGCAATTTTCACATCATTAAGGAAAGCTCCCCCGCCCTTTGATGCATGCCAGGTGGCATTAACCGTTGGTGAATGGACAACTCCAACCAAGGTTCCGTTGTGATCCTTTGCTGCGATGCTGACCGCCCAACCCGGTAATCCATAAAAGTAATTAACGGTGCCATCAACGGGATCAATCACCCAAGTAACTCCGCTTTTACTCTCACGTGATGCACCTTCTTCGCCGATGATTCCATCATCAGGACGAGCTGCCAAAATACTTTCTACAATTAATTTCTCTGATGCCGTATCCATCTGTGTCGCGATATCGATTGCAGTTGACTTAACAGTTAGGTCCCACGATGCAGGGCGATCGACTAATAATTCACCCGCTTGTCGTGCAATTTTCAGGGCAAGTTCGAGCAATTGCAGGGTATCAGTCATGGTCCCAGTCTAACTGCGAGAAAGAGTCCGGCCTAGGTCCTTGGCAGGTGTAGCCACGCTGGCTTGCTTCAGCACCTACAAGCCTCTCATCGGCTACCCTCGTGCTCGTGACTGAGCTACGACTTAATGGAAAGACCGATGATGGTCTGCATCTTTCATTGCACGACAATGACGGAAATGAATTCACCGTCCGAGTTAGCGACACATTGCGTGCAACTGTAAATCAGCAACGACTAATGGCGGTTCCATCAAATAACGAACCAACAGTTTCCATAAAAGAGATTCAACGATTACTTCGCGCTGGACAAACTGCCGAACAAATCGCACGAGATAACAACACCACTATTGAAAAAGTTGAACGCTTTGCTGGCCCAATTCTCTCAGAACGTATTTACATCATTGATCAAGCCCAGCAGATTGCAATTCGCAAAGAAGGCGGACGTGATGCGGTAACACTTCTGGGCGTCGTTATCTCTCGTCTTGCACCACGCAACATTGATTCATCAGAGCTTTCTTGGGATACCTGGCGCTTAGAAGATGGCACCTGGACAATCGAATTACATTATCCAAACAACACAGGTGTTGGAATCGCGCAGTGGAATTTTGATGCAACTGTGCGCACCGTTTCATCTATGGATGAGAATGCGCGCTGGATGATGGGTGATGAACCTGCTCCCCGTCAGCTTCCAACGGCAGGGTTAGTTCCTACCGAGGCATCTCACCCCTCCGAACGTCGGATTATTGATGTGTACAGCGAGTTCCGTAAAGAGGCAAGTGAAACTACAGATGAAGAATTAGAAGATATCGTCCAAGAAATTCGTGAAGTTCCACGTTTAGCAGTCATTCGCGAAGAGCCAGATGATGAAGCGTCTCGTGATGGAATTACCGCACGTGCAAAGGTCCCTAGCTGGGATGAAATCATGTTCGGCATTAAGCCCGAAGATAAGTAACTCTTAATTCAGTCTTGCTTTAACTAAGGGTTGTCGTTAGCAATCCGACCTGAGATTCGACATCACTATCTGATCCGTGATGGCCAACCATTGCGCCTTCTTTTTCTTCTCGTTCAGCATCAAGTAATACAACTCCCCCACGGGCAATTGCAATTACTTCTCCCATGCGATCAAAAGCATCCGGGCTGACATCTGCGCCAAATAAGTGATTAGCAATAGCTTGTTCGCGAGTTAAAACCATTGCTTTTTCCCGCAAATATTCTTGCCACAAAGATGCTGTCTCTACGCGAGCAGCAGGAGAATCTGATTCCAAATAAATGTGACGTGCACGAGGTTCGCCGGCAACAAAACTGACACCTTGCATCAATGGATTGTCTTTGCCAATAACGATTTTTTCATCAACATTTATCATTCCGTGGTCTGATGTAACCCAAATACGCGTCCCTTTTGGAACATCTTTCATTAGCTGTGAAACCATCTGATCGATCATGGACATTGCAGCAATCCATTTGTCGCTTCCCACGCCATCGGAATGACCTGCTGTATCTAAGTCATTGACATACAAATACACAAAAGATGGGGTTGCCTGAAGTGCCGCTTTTGTTTCACTTACTAAATCTGTAACAACATTTGCACCTTTATAATTGGCTCCACGGAAAACAGCACGAGTGAACCCTGAATTCTCATAACGCTTTGCTGCAACATGCGTCACGGTTATGCCCGCTGCAGTTGCTCGCTGAAATAAAGTCTCTACCGGTTGCCAATTTTCTGGATCAACACGTTCATCCCACTTCAGCGCATTAAGCAATCGTCCGCCACTACGCGGAACCTGAACCGTGTAACCCAACATTCCATGAGCACCTGGCATTACGCCAGTTGTTAATGTTGCAAGTGATGTTGCAGTGGTTGAAGGAAATGCTGTTTGGATTAATCCATGATTAATCATGCGAGACATTGTGGGCATCGCATCCGCATACGTTGAAAGGGTGTCAAAGCCAAAGCCATCAATTAAAAAAAGTAGTTCGCGGCCCATTGGTGAATGCCCAACAGCTAAGTGGTCAACTGCACTTTCGAGGCCAAGGGAAGAAAAGATCGATGGCGTTATCTGGGACAAATGCACGGGGTTATCTTCCCATGACTGTGCACTACAGTTTGGCTATGGAAAAGGCGATTAAGTTCTCGGCTGAAGTTGCTGATGCACTTAAGGCTGGAAAGCCAGTCGTTGCACTTGAATCAACGATTATCAGCCATGGTTTGCCACGCCCTTCTAATCTAGAAGTTGCCCTCGAATGTGAACGAATTGTCCGAGAAGCAGGGGCTGTGCCAGCAACAATCGCATTACTTGATGGAAAAATCTTGGTTGGCCTAGAGCGCGCAGAACTTGAAGCGATCGCAAACCGCGATGATATTTCCAAGGCATCAATTCGGGATCTTGCGATAATTGTTGCTCAAGGAAAATCTGCGGCAACAACGGTTGCAGCCACAGCTCATATTGCAGCGGTTTCCGGAATAAATATTTTTGCTACAGGAGGCCTTGGTGGTGTTCACCGTGGCGCCAATGAGTCATTTGATGAATCTGCAGACTTAACAGCGTTGTCACAACTTGATATGACCATTGTCTGCGCCGGGGTTAAATCCATCTTGGATGTACATGCAACTTTGGAGCGC
>WLCR01000118.1 GCA_009705235.1 Actinomycetota bacterium
ATCTTCAAGCTGCTCGGCAAGGAACTTTAGGCGCTCTTCCAGTGATGTGAACTCTTCGAGTGCAAGCGGATTGATCTTGCCTAGTAAGTTCAGCGAGCGTTCTGCAGATGCAAGACGTTTTTCTTGCTGATCGCGGCGATATGGAACGAGTTCAGTTGCGATGATTTCGCCTTCATCGGTTTCGTGAAATGTTGGCACATCCTTGTCTGGACCATATTCATTGACCAAAGTCGTTGTATCGATTCCAAACTCTTCTACAGTTTTAATCTCAAGTGTTTCAATACGTAGTCTTTGTTCTGCACGAGCAATTTCATCTTTATGAACACTTGTTGTCAATTGCTCAAGCTGTGATGTTAATTCGCGTCCGCGCGTGCGAACTGTAAGTGTTTCACCTTCGCGCGCTGCACGAGACTCCTCTAGTCGACCGCGCTCGACAGCTGCTTTTGCAATTGAACGTTCGATATGAATAAGTGCTTCATATGCAGCCTCGGCAACAGCTTGCGAAATTACTGCAGCACGAGCACGTGCACTTCGGCGAATGATTGCGCGCTCTGAGGCGTCACGCTCTGCTTGGGCTGATTGTTCAAGTGCCAAAGCTCGTGCACCTACTGAATCAACGCGCTCTTCGATGGTGCGAACAGCCAATCGCGCTTCAACCTCAGATGTGCGAGCCACTGAAACTTGATTGCGTAGAACTTCTGTATGCGAATGATCAGGCTCTGCCACTTCACCGCGCTGTTGCAATTGATTTTGGGCAATGACGATTTCGCCCTCATCTCGAGATTTAGCAGCAGTTGCCTCACTTATCGATGCGTTTAGGCGCTCAACTTCGGCCATTGCAGACTTCATGTTTTGACCAGAAACTGCCAACTGCTCAGTCAGAGCCGCAATACGCGCATCTGATTCATTGAGCTTTGAAAGAGCGGTTTCAAAATTACTCTGACGTGAAGCAAGCTCTGTTGAAGCAGTTGAAATTTCAAACTTTAAGCGATCGCAATTATGGGTAATTTCTTGCAACTTGATTTCCAACCCATCAATAAGGGCTTTAATTTCGATTAAAGAAGATGAAGATTTTGAACCTCCGCGCGCACGACCACGAGAAATCACATCTCCATCACGGGTAACAACGATTACTCCTGGATGAGATCGTAAGATCACCTCGGCTGCGTTAGCATTTTCTGCAACCACGGTTGATGCAAGCAAAGATGCAAGAAGATCACCAATTGTGGCTGAACGAATATGTGCTGACAGTGGAGTTAGACCAGAAGGAATATTGCTATTTCCAGATTGGCCTGGTTCATATACCCAGACATCAGCTTGGCCTAGGTTTTCACTGCGCAAGGTTGTTAGCGCAGTTACCGCAGCTGAAAGATCTTGCACAACAACAGCATCAGCCAAAGAGCCAAGTGCGGCCGCAGCTGCAGATTCCCATCCAGTATCAATTTCAATTAAGCCTGCAATGCTGCCCAGAATGGAAACTCCGCGAGAATCACGAAGCAGAGCCGATGCCCCATCACGATTTTGTGACGTTAATTTCATCGCTTCAAGCTTTGCCTCAATCGCATTGCGCTCACGATCTGCTGCCCGTTCGGCTTCTACTAATTCGTTGACTTTGAACTTGGCAGAATCAAGCTGAGATTTCGCACCCTCAAACTGTGAATCAAGGCCGAGTTCGCCTGAATCTGCGCTAGCAATTTCTAGTTCATGCGATGCGTGTTCACGTTGTGCTTTGTCAGCACGTGCTTGGGCATCATCGCGAGACTTAGTAAGTCGCTCAATCTCTTCTGCAATCGCTTCAAGGCGAGCATGTAAGGACTTGATATGGCCTTCTTGGCGAGCAGTTCCTTCTCGTGCATCTGCAATTGCGCGCATAGCAGCAGCGATTGTGTCCTCATCGCTTTTAAGAGCAGCCTCTGCAGCAATAAGTTGCGACGAGGCTAAAGTCAAAGCTTGCTGAGCAGACAAAACATTTGCTCGAAGTTCGCCTTCTTCAAGACGCAATGAAACTGCTTCTCTATCTAAACTTTCTGGATCTCTGCCTGAAGTACGTGCCTCTTCTGCTTCTTCATTGAGAAAACGAGAACGTTCTTGTGCAAGGCTTTGAGTACCACGGAATTTTTCGCGCAAAGAATTTAGGTTGTAATAGGTTTCTTGAGCTGCAACTAAGAGTGGGCCCTCGTGTGCAGCCTGCGCATCGAGTGCTTCTTCGCGACGTCTAACCGAATCAACTTCGGCTTCAACTTCAGCTCGCTTTTCGCGCAACGCAGTTTCATCAGCAACTTCAAGTTCGAGAGTCTTAGACATAGAAATAAAATCATCTGCAAGCAATCGGAGTTTTGCATCTCGTAAGTCTGCTTGAATTGTCGCAGCTTTCTTGGCAACTTCTGCCTGCTTGCCGAGTGGGCGTAATTGACGACGAAGTTCAACTGTTAGATCTTGAATACGTGCAAGGTTCGCTTGCATCGAATCTAGTTTGCGGAGAGCTTTTTCTTTGCGCTTGCGATGCTTAAGAACACCAGCAGCTTCTTCGATAAAACCGCGACGCTCTTCGGGCGTTGCCATCAAGATCGCATCAAGTTGTCCTTGACCAACAATGACGTGCATTTCACGGCCAATACCGGAATCACTTAATAATTCTTGAATATCTAATAATCGAGATGCTTCACCGTTGATTTGATATTCACTTTGTCCATTGCGAAAGAGAATTCTTGAAATAGTTACTTCGGTGTAATCAATTGGAAGTGCGCCATCAGAGTTATCAATTGTTAATGAAACTTCAGCGCGTCCGAGTGGTGCGCGGCCGCTTGTTCCAGCGAAAATTACATCTTCCATCTTTCCGCCGCGAAGTGATTTTGCTCCCTGCTCTCCCATTACCCAGGTGAGGGCATCTACAACATTTGATTTTCCTGAACCATTAGGACCGACCACGCAGGTGATACCGGGTTCCAGGCGAAGAGTGGTCGCAGAGGCAAAGGACTTAAAGCCCTTAAGCGTCATACTCTTCAAATACACGCGGTAAACCTATCGCTTCAGGAGCGTGTTTTTAGCGAATTTAGGCTTGCGGAACGGCGGTTTTTAACGCTTCATAGGCTGCGCGCGCGGCAACCTGTTCAGCCTCACGTTTGCTCTTTCCAGTTCCTTCGCTCATAACGTGACCACTTAACATTGCAACAGCGGTGAAATTTTTATCATGGTCTGGACCATCTTCGCTAACAATGTATTCAGGTGCGCCCTTACCAAGTGATGCTGCCAACTCTTGAAGTGCCGTTTTTCCATCAAGGCCAGCACCTCGGGCAACAGCAGAATCCATGGTTGGGGTAATTAGCTTTCTAACTATTTCAGTGCACTGCGCAAAACCAAATTGCATATAGATGGCGCCAATTAATGCTTCCAGAGCATCAGCTAGCAAAGAGTTTTTGTCGCGACCGTTAGTTACCTCTTCGCCTTTTCCAAGACGTATGTATTGACCTAGCTGTAATCCACGTGCAATATCTGCGAGCGCGCGCATGTTGACAACACCCGAACGCAACGGAGAAAGTCGGCTTTCATCAAAATCTGGATAGCGTTTGTACAGTTCTTCAGTAACAATTAAACCCAAAACTGAATCACCAAGAAATTCAAGGCGCTCATTAGTTTCTTTACTTCCAGATTCATACGCATATGAACGATGGGTGAAGGCCAACTCAAGCAAAGCTGGATCGAGTGTTACTCCCAGCTGCTCACTGAGCATTGAACTCAGA
>WLCR01000119.1 GCA_009705235.1 Actinomycetota bacterium
AATGCGTCGGTGGCAGAGAAGGGCAATTAAATGACGGATAATTCACCAATGAGCCTGCTTGCTAGCCGATATGCATCAGCAGCGATGCGCGAAATCTTCGCTCCAGAGGCCAAAATTATTGCCGAACGTTCGCTGTGGATTGCTGTCATGCGCGCTCAATCAACGCTGGGTCATGCAATCTCCAAGGATGTAATTACAGATTACGAAAATGTAATTACACGTGTGGATCTTGCGTCAATTGATGCCCGCGAAAAGCAGACCCGTCACGATGTTAAAGCGCGCATTGAAGAGTTCAACGCACTTGCTGGCCATGAAGCTATTCACGCAGGCATGACTAGCCGTGATTTAACTGAAAATATTGAAGCGCTGCAGATTCGAAATGGGCTAGAAATTGTTCATGACAAGGTCGTAACACTTCTTGCTCGTCTGGCAGAGCGTGCAACACAGTATGCAGATCAACCAATCGCTGGACGTTCACATAATGTGCCTGCACAAATCACAACTTTAGGAAAACGTTTCGCAACCGCTGCAGAAGAGTTGTTGTTTGCATACGAACGACTGACTGCGTTACAGGATCGCTACCCAATGCGTGGCATTAAGGGTCCTGTCGGAACAGCTCAAGATTCAATTGATCTTCTTGGATCAACAGATGCGCACTTTAAGTTAGAGGGTGCAATTGCCAAAGAACTTGGCTTTAACAATGTTCTAGATTCAACTGGTCAGATTTATCCACGCTCTTTTGATTATGATGTTGTGACAACTCTTGTTCAGATTGCAGCATCACCTTCATCTCTTGCGACTTCAATTCGCTTAATGGCTGGTGCCGAACTTGTTACTGAAGGCTTTAAAGCTGGGCAGGTTGGCAGCAGCGCTATGCCGCACAAGATGAATACACGTTCATGTGAACGGGTAAACGGACTTTCAGTTGTTTTACGCGGTTATGCATCAATGGTCAGCGAATTATCTGGTGATCAATGGAATGAAGGCGATGTGTCATGCAGCGTTGTTCGCCGTGTTGCGTTGCCTGATGCTTTCTATGCAATTGATGGATTGCTCGAGACAATGCTTACAGTCCTTGATGAATTTGGTGCGTTCCCAGCGGTAATTAACGCTGAATTAGAGCGTTATTTACCATTTTTAGCCACTACAAAAATTCTGATGGCCGCTGTTAAAGCAGGCGTAGGTCGCGAAGTGGCTCATGAAGTTATTAAAGAGCATGCCGTAAAAGCAGCTCTTGGAATGCGCGAAGGAAAGAAGAACACACTTCTTGATGATCTTGCAGCAGATGATCGTCTGCCACTTGATCGCGCAGCACTAACTGCGTTGATTAGCGATCCTATTGAATTTACTGGCGAAGCTCGCCAACAAGTAGCTCGAGTTGTTAGTCGCATCGGTGCGATTACAGCCGCGCATCCTGCCGCAGCGCAGTACAAGCCCGGCTCTATTCGGTGAGCGGCTTTGGCCCAGCTGGCCCACCGCCAGCGCCTGAAATAACTGGGTGGAAACATCTGCGCACCGGAAAAGTTCGAGAGCTTTATACAAATGACAACAATGAAATTTTGTTGGTCGCATCAGATCGAATTTCGGCATATGACTGGGTGATGCCAACTGTCATTCCCGGCAAAGGCGAAGTGCTTACTCAACTATCACTTTTTTGGTTTGAACTACTGGAAGACATTATTGGTAATCACATCATCTCAACCGATGTTCCTGATGTCATTGAAGATCGCGCAATAATTGTGCAACCACTAAACATGTTTGAAGTTGAATGCGTAGCCCGTGGTTACTTAACAGGCAGCGGTTGGAGCGAGTATCAAAACAACAGAGCGGTCTGTGGAAACAAGTTACCTGACGGGTTGTTCGATGGTTCTAAACTGCCAGATGAGATTTTTACTCCTGCCACAAAAGCTGAAATTGGCGATCATGATATAAATATTGATTTTGAGGGTGCAGCCAAAATTGTTGGAGCAGATGATGCTGCCGAACTTCGCGAGCTAACAATTGCCTTGTATAAGACTGCTGCGGAGTTTGCAGCCAGCCGAGGAATCATCGTGGCAGATACAAAGTTTGAATTTGGCCGCAACGATAAAGGGCAGATTCTGCTTGGAGATGAGGCTTTAACCCCTGATTCTTCAAGGTTTTGGGAGGCTTCAACTTGGAAGCCAGGTGGGGTCCAACCTTCCTATGACAAACAATTTCTACGTGACTATCTAGTATCAAGTGGATGGGATAGAAATAGCCCACCCCCTGAATTACCTAATGAGATCGTAGAAAAGACAGCACAACGTTACGAAGAAGCATTTTTCCGAATTACCGGCAGCAAGTTCTAATAGGGAGAGCACAAAATGGCAAAGATCGTGGTTGATGTGATGTTAAAGCCCGAAATTCTTGATCCTCAAGGAAACGCCGTTGCTTCTGCGTTGCCACGACTTGGATTCACCTTTGCTACATCTGTCCGCCAAGGCAAACGATTTGAAATAGAAATTGATGGCGAGCCAACACCGGCGCAGTTAGCTGAAGTTGAAAAAGCTGCAGAAGTATTGCTGTCTAACCCTGTCATTGAAAATTACGTTGTGAGAGTTGAGAAGTAATGCGTGTTGGAGTGATTACATTTCCAGGAACTCTGGATGACCGGGATGCTGCTCGCGCGGTGGTAGTTGGTGGAGCTGAAGCTGTTTCACTGTGGCACGGAGATGCAGATTTAAAAAACGTTGATGCCGTGATTCTGCCTGGTGGATTTTCTTACGGTGATTATCTACGCTGCGGCGCAATTTCACGTTTTGCGCCAGTGATGCAACTTGTTATTGATGCAGCCAATAAAGGAATGCCAGTTCTTGGTATCTGTAATGGTTTCCAGGTTCTCTGCGAATCGCATTTATTGCCAGGTGCTTTGACTCGCAATGCAGATCTGCACTTTTTGTGCCGTGCGCAAGAGATTGAAATTACTAACAATCAGACAGCATGGACTAGCTCTTTTCAACAGGGCGAGAAAGTTGTCATTCCATTGAAAAACATGGAAGGTGCTTTTCAGTGCGATGATCAGACTCTTGCAATGCTCGAAGGCGAGGGCCGTGTTATTGCGCGTTATGTAGGGGAAAACCCCAACGGATCACGCAATTTGATCGCTGGAATTACAAATGCAAAGGGAAATGTTGTTGGACTTATGCCCCACCCAGAGCATGCAATAGATGAGTTAACAGGACCATCCGCACAGGGTCTTGGCTTCTTTACTTCGATCTTGAATGCGATGGTGAAGTAATGGCGCTAGATACAGTTGCGATTGCACAGTCGACGCCTGAAAATTCTCAGCCGTTTGCAGAACTTGGCTTAAAGCCCGATGAGTATGCACGCATCAAAGAAATTCTCGGTCGTCGCCCAACCTCATCAGAGCTCGCAATGTATTCAGTTATGTGGTCCGAACACTGTTCATACAAATCATCAAAGGTTCATTTAAAGCAGTTTGGTGAGAAAGCTCCAAAATCCGATGCATTGCTTGTTGGTATTGGCGAAAATGCGGGCGTTGTTGATGTTGGTCAGGGATATGCCGTAACTTTCAAAATTGAATCACACAACCACCCATCATTTGTTGAGCCTTATCAAGGTGCAGCAACAGGTGTTGGTGGAATTGTTCGTGACATTCTGACAATGGGTGCTCGCCCAATTGCAGTTATGGATCCACTTCGTTTTGGTCCAGCAGA